>NZ_JBSFHA010000039.1:0-92073 GCF_053596855.1 Streptomyces sp. NPDC001617 | reverse complement strand
CCCCAATGATCACGAAGCCCGTGCCTGCTCTGCTATGCACCCCAACCGGTCACGGCCCGACCAACCGCCCGACCCCGGAACTCGCCCAAGCCCTGGTGGTCGAGGGAAGCGGGATGGGGGAAATATCCGGGCTTGCATTCCAGGATTTCCCTGAAGCCTTTATTGTGGTAATAACGCAGTTGCGGGTCGCGTGGCATCCCATGACGCTTCTGGCGCATGTACGAATCCGCCGACCCTTCCGGATGGGATCTCTTCCAGCCCCGCAGACCCGGCATGGGTGAGCCGAGATAGATGTCACGCCATCCGTTCTTCAGCGCGTAAGGCCAGAAGAACTCGAATATGAAGATCACGGCAGTTGCGTCGACACTGCTCAGACTTATGCCGAACAGGGACCGGGTACCTGCTGGCGCGGAGGTCCGCACCTCGGCGCAGTCGGACCAGGTGGCCGCCGCGCGCAGCTCCCGGACAGTGATCGGCTTCATGAAGAGTGAGGCCAGCGCCTCACCGTCGGCGGTGAAGGCGCCGATACAGAGCTTCGGGTACGCCTGGATACGGGCAGCGAGCTCCGCCGCGGAAGCAGCCTGACCCTCATCCCATTTGCCTTCTTCGAGCGCCACGAGGGATTCCACGTCTTCCACGGAGAGAAATCGAACCTCGGCACACTCCCTCGAAGTGACCCCGCCATCGCCTCCAGTGCGACCGCCGGACGTCCGGGCTGGACCAGTCATGCTCACTTCTCGTTCTCCTCGGCACGGGGACGTCGTCCGTTCCGAGAATTACAGCCGACCGATCATTCTGGAACACTACCCATAAGTAGTGTCGGGGAAATTCACTTCACGTTCACCATCATCGTTTGATTACGCAGCTGGCAGGCCGATCAGGGGGAACGCATTGTGTGACGTGATCCCTATACGCGACGCAAGCTACGTGTGGCCTACGTGGTTACCCTGATGCAGAAGTGAGACCGGAGGCGGGATGCTGCCTAGGCAACACCGAGAGCACCTGTCCGCCCCCGTTTCCCCGGCGGGAGCGGACAGGCCAAGTGAGTGGGAATAAACGACAGCTGGTCGCTGAATGTTTCGCCACCACGTTACCACGAGATGCAAGATGAGAACCTTCCTCGGCTTCCTGACTATCGACTGCAGGAAAATCGATCACTTGACCTTATGGTCCGAATCCTCGTGTTGCCGCGCTAGCCAGTCGGCTAGCTGAACAGGAATATTGATCGCACAGATCAAGCAGGTAGAGGATTTCTTGATAATCGCCGAATCGATGACGAATTCTACAGAACGAATCCGCGGCGAAGGTGAGCGCTCAATCAATCAGTCGTTTGGCGCGCAAGCCGGGACTACCCGACCGTTCGGCAATCGGTTTGCCCGTGTCGATGGCCAATCGGTGGGGATGGCGCCTTCCTGCGCAGATAGTGAACGCCGAAGGAATCCTGTGAGGAGCAGCCCAAGCATCTCAGCAGTGCTGCATGCCCAACTGGGGGTCAGCAAGCTCGTACTCCGCCCTGCGACAGCTCTAGCTGACAAGGTTCCTGGCAAAATCTTCGGTCAAAGTCAGTACTTGCACACGGTGAACGGACTGGCCCAGTCATGCATGCCCCTCCTGGAACTTGCCGTACGCCGCTGCAGGAAATTGGCCCCAGATGACCCGGCATCGGAAGCGTTGGGGTCGTACTACGCGCAGCGCATGGCGAAGAGTACCGTTCGCAATCGCCACTCATTCGCCCGACTGCTCATTACCGGACGAGAATCCGTTTCGGTACTCGGTGAACTTGCCTCTCGTACGATCGCTGACCTCGTGGGCGCCCAGTACTACTGGATCGAACACGATCACCCTGTCACCCTGCTGGGTTACCTGCTTGTACTGGATGACGGCGCCTCGGTTTGCTGGTCGCGTGATCCTGTGGAAGCTGGTGCGCGCAACCAAACAATCGAACCTCTCTGCACATTGGATGAGCCCACCCAACAGCAGGTCCGACGGGCCGATGATCTCGTCGAACTTTTGGATACCCTTCCGCTGTCCGAGAAACAACAGACGACCGTCGTTCACAGTGCACTGCGCACGGTGGAGGAACTGGTCAATCTGTACATGAATCTGGGCGGCGTTGAAGTACGACCAGCGCACGGGTATCCATTTTCGAGCTGATTCCGCTCCTGGATACGGTTCAGGGCGCGTGCGTTCTCACGCGGCGAGATGAGTAACTCGTGCGTGGACGTGCCCTGATGGCCTGCTTGCCCGTACTTGGATGCGACGAACGCGACCCCTGATAATCAAGTTTCTCGAAGCCTTTCATCACTAACCTCGATCTTCCATGAGGGTTCGTCACAGGGAGCCGCCGAATAATAACTTCGGCTTCTGGCAAGGGTGTTGGGGTCGTAGGGTGCTGTTGTGGCGGAGGGGATCGAGGCGGTGCTGGCGGGTGCTGGCGGAGAAGTTCGCCCGTTTGTCGCCGCATCTGGATGAGCGGCGGCGTCGGCTGGTGCTGGGGACGGACGCGCGGGCTCTGGGGCGGCACGGCGGGATCCGGTTGGTGGCTCGTGCTGCCGGGGTGTCGGAGGAGACGGTTTCGCGCGGGGTGGCCTTCTACGTAGCTGCAGGCCCGGCCACGCGGCATCGGAGCCGGCGGAGCTCGCACCGTGCGGGCTCCGCGCGGGGGGCAACTGCGACAGGCGGAGAAAACAGCGGGGACGGCTTGCCACCGCCCTCGCCGCCGGTGGCATTTCCGTGGGTGCGAGAACAGCGAGGCCGCGCGCACAGAGCACCGCAGGAGGGTTTTTGGGTGAGCGCGCGTGGACAGCCTCATCGCCCCCCTCCGCCCCGCGCCGGGTCGTCGCGCAGGATGAAGCCGACCCCACGTACGGTGTGCAGGATGCGGGGACGGCCACCGGCTTCCAGCTTGCGCCGCAGGTAGCTGATGAAGGTGTCCACGGCGTCGGTGCGTATATCGAAGCCGTATCCCCACACGCGGTCCAGCAGCTGGTCGCGGGTGAGCACCAGGCCTGCATTGCGGGCCAGCACTTCGAGCAGGTCGAACTCACGCCTGGTGAGCGTCAACGGCGCGCCCTCCAGGACGGCCTCGCGACTTCCGGGGTCGATCACCAGGCCCCCGGCGCGCACCTGGTCGGTGCCGGCCGGAGGCCTGCGGCGCAACAATGCCCGCAGCCGCAGCACCAGCTCCTGCAGAGCGAACGGTTTGACCAGATAGTCGTCAGCGCCCGCCTGCAGGCCGGCTACCCGGTCAGCCAGCTGGTCCAGGGCGGACAACATCAGCACCGGCACGTCACTGCCGGTCTCCCTCAGCGTTCGGCACACCTCGGTCCCGCTCAGGTCGGGCATCGAGACATCCAGTATCACCACGTCGGGCGCTTCGTCCCGCAGAGCGGCCAGCGCACTGCGGCCGTCGTCGGCCAGGGCCACCGAGAAGCCGTCCAGCCGTAGACCGCGCTCCAGCGAACGCCGGATGGCCGCGTCGTCATCGGCGACCAGCACCCGCTTCGCCCCATGTACATGCGCTTTCATGGCGGTTGGGTCCTTCCTCGGCTGCCCGGCCGACCACCTGACCGCCGGGGAACCTGTGGCTGCCGTGTACGCCCGTCCCCGATGGGAAGTGCGATGGCCTGGCGTGTGGCTGTGCGATGCGTAGGACGTCCGGTCAGATCAGGTCCATGGCAGCCACCTCGTCGGGGCGGCCGTAACTGACCGGGCCTTCGAAGCGCTCGCGAGCCGTGGCGAACCACCACACGGTGGCGATGAGTAGAACCGCACCCAGGGCGATCGGCGCGTAGTTGAACGACTTGGCCGTGATCGGGGAGACCTGAGGCAGCATGAACAGCACGCTGCTGATCGCGATCCACGTGACAGCGATCCCCGCGACGAGTCTTCCGTAGCGCCCCAGGTTCCACGGCCCCGACTGGAAGTCCTCCGCTCGCAGGCGCAGGAAGATGGGCACGCCGTAGGCGAGGAAGAGGCCGACGACGTTGACGCTCACGACAGCGGCGAAAACTGTGCTGGACCAGAGGCCGGGGAGGACCAGCACCAGTGAACACATGGCGGCGAGCCACACTGCCTTGACCGGGGTGCGGGTGCGAGCTGAAACCGAGTGCCACCAGCGCGAGCCGGGCATCGCTCCGTCGCGGGAGAAGGCAAAGATCTGACGGGCGTTGCTGGTCATGTTCGCCAGCCCGCAGAACAGCATCGCGCCGATCACGATCAGCACCAGGAGCTTGGCGGTGGACAGGCCCAGCGCGTCGATGAGAATCTGCACCGGCGGAGCCGACGAACCGGCTTGCAGCGCGTAGTCACGGATCGCGTAGACCAGAGCGAGCATCAGGATCAGTCCGCTGAGGGCCGAGTAGCCGATGGCGCGCATGATGCCCTTGGGCGCGTTGACGGTGGCCTGGACGGTCTCCTCGGACATGTGGAAGCTGCCGTCGAAGCCGGTGAAGGTCCAGCTCGTGACGAGCAGGCCGAGCATGCCGCCGTACAGGCTGCTGGTGAAGCCGGTGTTGTTCGCGAAGTGCGTCACGAACGAAGCGGGCTGGTGGTGCGCCGGTATCACGATGAGAGCGGCGACGATCACGAGCATGCCGATCACCAGCCACCACACCGAGATCCGGTTCAGCACGGCGACCAACTGCACCGTGAAGGTGTTGGCCAGCGCCTGGATCAGCAGGATCACCGTCGTAATGGCCACGGTCCGTTCGGTCGTCACCTGGTAGCCGGGCCATTGCAGAGCGAGGAACGCCTGTATGAAGGTGGCGGCCGCGTAGTCGGTGGCGGCCGTTCCGCCCACCTGGCCAACGAAGTTCAGCCATCCCGTGTACCAGGACCAGGCGCCGCGATGGCGCTTGGCGAGCTTGCCCGCGGAGAAGTACAGTGCGCCGCTGGTCGGATAGGCGGAGGCGATCTCCCCCATGGAGGCGCCGACGAACAGCACCATGACGGACACTCCGATCCAGCCGAACACGAGAATCCGCGGGCCGCCGGCGTTCATCCCCAGACCGAAGGCCGAGAAGATCCCGGAGATGATGTTGATGATCGTGAAGGAGATGGCGAAGTTGTCGAACGCACGGAAACGTCGTGTGAGTTTCCGCGGATAGCCCATGGCGTGCAGCGTGGCATCGTCATCGAGCACGACAGGCCTTGAACTGCGGCCGCCATGACGTCTGTGTTGACGGGTGCTAGGCGTGTTCTGGTGCACTGATTACCTTTCAGCGGGATCGGACATGTGAAGCGCCGAGGAAACCGATTGCAGGTGACTTCGTCAGATATTTTCGGTTGTCGCGAGCCTGCATGAACGTCGGGCTTTGTTCAACTGCTGCTCAGGCTGGCCGAAGGCGCTCCAGGGCATCCGGGCGGCATATGGGCCCATGGCCGTAAAAACAGCGCGGGCTTCGAACTCGAGTTTCGTCATGAATAAAGCGTGAGCCAGATAGGAAAGATCCAGAACCGGAATGAACCGATAGTCCGACGCCTCGGGAAACCAGTTATGGTAAATCGCCGAAGCGATAACTTTCCATGCAGATTCTTCCCATACGCGCTCTGCCAGCAGCATCTGTGGATTGTGGTCCTCGACGAGTGCGACGAACGGTAGAAGTCGCAGTGCTGACCAGTTCGGTGCGCGCTGACTCAAAAAGAATGCGACGTCCCAAGTGGCAGATTTCGAACCGCCGTTACGGATGAAGAAGTAGGCCAGCATCCGGTGGTGTGCCTCGCGATGCCAGGGGGCAAGGCGAAGGATGCGGGAGAACAGGCTCCAAGGGCCCGGGTGTGTCAGCATCATACCGTTAGGGGCAGGATCCCGGTACTGAAGAAGGCGGGCCATGGCGAGTTGGGCCACCAACGGTGTGGGATCTTCGGGGAATACCTCGGCGGCATGCTTGCACGCGGCCAGCGCTATACGCGCGAGAGGGGCGACTCGACGATCGTCAGTCCCGGCCATCCGTGTCACACGCAGCACGGCAACTCGAGCCCACATCAGCGTCGACTCGGCGCTGACTTCTTCTGCAAGCCAACGTTCCGCCAGATCCGAGTCGGCGGCTTCGGATGCCAATACCAGAGACCGATGCGCTCTCAGATCGAAATCCCAGCGCGCTTCCTTCAGTATTTCCTGCGCACTGAAGTACCGTCCCGCCCTGACATCCGTGCACGCCTGTGCCAGTCGACGATCATCAGCTGCCGGGTGCCAGCTGTAGTGTCCTTCGAATGTTGCACCGGTCATGTGCGGCCTCCCGCATCATGCCGGTCAAGTGACGACCTGTTTGCGTGCACGGCTTCCCATTGTTCGATTTCATGGTCTTGATTCATGCGACTCAGGGGTGGCGTTGCCGAAGGGAGGCTTGAGCGCCCGCGCCCGGACGTTGCCGGGGGCCCTGCGCACGGCGGCCGCGACCGCGGCGACCGCTTTGTCGGCACGGTCGCGCGCGAGCAGCGACTTTGAGAGGTGGAGCCGCAGCGGTACGTCGTCCGGCATGGCGCAGACGGCAGCCCGCAGACCGGCGGTCAGCGGTATCTCGTGGCCCATTGAAGCGGGACTCCAAATTCATAAGACGTGCGGGGCCGCAAGATCCGATGCCGCCCTGTTGAGCGGCTCTCCGGACCCCGGGTGACCAAGGCAGGGGAGGCATTGCCACCTGTCATCCCCGGCAGCCGGGACCCCGGCCCGGGGCAGCGCCCAGCCTGCTCCCCCACAACCGACCGCGGCATCCGTGAAACCACGTATCCGGATGTGTAACCGCCGCGACCACACTCCTCAGGGCCGGCGGTCAGAATCGGTCGAGAGCGTGGTGACGCAGGCTGGGGGCTGTTCGAACGTGGGTGGTGCGACTCGCGGAGTGTGTTCGCTCGGGTGGCGCGCCGGTTCGGCCGGGTGGATCTGCGGCGGCCGATGCGGGACTACGTGCGTGGTCTACTCGCGCCCGTGGGATGCAAGAACGGCTGGCAGTTGGCGGAATGAGCTGATCCCGGAACGGCCTGGTCCGATCCGGGCGACCTGCCGCAGCCTGGTGCCGGTCGCCTCGGGCGCGAACTCGAAGCGCCATGTGGCCATAGGTCTCGTTGGCGTCGGGGCCGGGTCACCGAACCGGCCGTCCGGATCGATGGCCCCCGGCAAAACACCCGTTGTTCCTCAACCTCGGCGACAGGCGAGCCGGTCCGCCACTCGCCGATCACCGGGTGGCGGTTGTACCCCGCAAGGCGTGCCCCCACCGTCGGCTCCCCGCGCCGTCGAGCCACTCCGCTCGCCGCGTTCAGCCGGACCAGGAGCTCGGCGGCGACGCCGCCACACCATCAGGCGATAGCAGATCCACTCAAAGGCTCACGGACCACCCACTTAAACGTGCCGGTGTGAGCAATTGGGAGGCAAAAGGCGAGCCCGGGCAGCGGGATATGCTCCCGGGCTCCGTCACGACCGCAGCCTTTACCTCGCGGCCCCATGGACCGGCAGAGCTTCGGCAAAGACGAGGGATGTCAAGTTCGTGATCATGCTAGCTTCAGGAGGGTGCGCGCTAGCTTCGGGTCTCGTGCGTTGCCTCGCAGGCCTGTGGCGATTCCGGTCGGGCAATCGGGGAGTTGGCGATCAATGAGGTATCGACTCGCGGGGAAGGAAGAAACGTCTCCGGAGGGTGTGGCCACGGAGTCCAGCAGGTGGATCACGGCGCTCACCGAAGAGCAGGAGACGATCATCCGTGAGGTGGCGAAGGACTGGGACGCGGTCGGCTGGGCGACCGGGCCGGGTGATCGCGCGGCCGCCGAGGACGGTGTCCGAGCGGTTTATCGGGCCCTCGGGTTGCCGCCCCCACGGTTCATCGTCTGGCTCGGCTCCCCATGGGCCGGCCTGATCGGGCAGGCGGTGCTTCCCGGGATCATCGCCTCGGTCACGGGAGGAAGGTGTGCCCGGGTGCGCGCCCGGTTCCGTCGGCGGATACGCGGGCAGTTGCGCACCGGATCGGGGGAGATCCTCTACAGAGAGGTCTACGACCAGGTCGAGGCCCAGGTGGCCTCTGCGGTGAACAAGCGAGTGGTGTCGACGGTCGTGGAAGAGCAGTCCCCCGGAACAACCTGGCGGACAGCGGCGCATAACGCGATGGTGTGCCCGGTCGGCGACAGGAGCCCCGAGCCGTGGTCTCAGCCTCGGGTGCAAGACGAACTGGTTGCGCAGGTGGCCGCCCAGGCAGGCATCGCCCAGGTACCCGAGGTACCGCTGTTCCGGCTCCCCCGCCGCTGGCGACTCAAAATTCCGAGTGGGTACGCCGTGTCGGACTTCGCGTGGGTCGATGCCATGGAGCTCATCGGCATCACCGGTCTGGATCCCGTCCATGCCGAGCAGCAGGTGACCCGGCACGCGGGCATGTGGTGGGCCTACCGCGACTACGCCGTCCTCACCCACCGCCCCGACGTCATACGGCGGGACGCCCAAGGCCGTCTCCATTGCGCCGACGGACCGGCAGCTGTGTGGCCCGACGGCTGGTTGATCCATGCCTGGCACGGCAGGGAGGTTCCCGGCACCCTGATCGAGGGGTACTGGGACGCTGCCCGGATCCTGCGGGAGGACAACAGCGAGCTGCGTCGCGCCGCGATCGAACGCATGGGCTGGGCCGAGTTCGTCGCCGCCGCAGGCCTGCGTCAGGTCGGCTCCAGCGAGCCCGACCCCGGCAACCCGGGGTACCGACTAGCCCTCTACGACCTGCCCACCGGGTCGATGTTCCCCTCCGTCGTACGGGTCCTGCTGTGCACCAACGCCTCACCCGAGCGCGACGGCTCACGCCGCCAGTACGGGCTCATCGTGCCCGTCGACGCCCCCGATCCCGTCACCGCGGCGGCCGGCATGCTCGGCCTCACCCGCGAGCAGTACCTCACACTCGCACGCGCCACCTGAATCGGAGAGCCCCATGGCCCAGCGACAGCCCACCCTCGGATACGTCACCGCCCTCGCGGGAACCGAAGTCCTGGAACACCTCGACCGGCAGGCCGCCATCCCGGTCTCCGCGGGTCTCCAGCGTCAGGGCGACGTCGGACTGATCCCGGTCGGCCTCATCGGGTACAGGCCGCCGAAGGGCGGCAAGCAGGTCCCCGCCGCCGGAATCCCTCTGGTGTCATCCGGCGACGGTGCCCACACCCACCTGCTCGTGGCCGACGGCCCGGTGACCTGGGCACCGATACCCAACGGCGGCGCCGACGTCGGCTGCTTCACCGTCCATGAGAGCGCGACCGCCTATGTCCTGCATCCCGAACACGGAGCCATGGGCCACGCCCCGGGTGTCTACCTCGTACGCCGACAGGTCGAGGACAAGGGCCGCATCGTCCTCGATTGACCCGGCGGGACCGTCACAAGGGGTGTCAGGCCGGGGCCTTGAGGACAGTTACTGACCTCAAGGCCTTCTGTGGTCAGCCCAGGGCTCGGTCGTTCTCGCGGTTACGCCCGTTCTGCCCGGTGGTGCCGATCCGCCGCCCTTGTCCGCCGAACGAAGGCAGCGGACAAGGGCGCCAGGGATCGGAAATCAGTTGTCGCCAGCGGCGTCGGAGTCCGCAGCGGCGGCAGCGCTCTGAGCGTCGTCGACGATGCGGTTCAGGTCCGAGAGGCTGGTGGCGGACGGTTCCGGCGCGACAGTGGCCGTCGCGGCGGGGACGGAGGCGGGCGCGGCGGGAGCCGTGGTGGACTCCTTGTTCGCGTCCGCGCCGCTGGAGCTGCCGCCGCTGGCACCGCAGGCGGTGGCGAGGACGGCGAGCAGCAGCGCCATGGCGGCCAGGGCGCTGCGAGAGGCCCGTCGACTCACGCGGTGGCTCCGTCGTTGTGGGCGCCGCACCAGGTCGTGACCTGCGCGAGGTCCTTGCTCCTCTGCTGGAGCGTCGGGACGAGCGACTTGCGGTAGGTGAGCCGGTGGCTCAGGAAGGTCTCGATCTCGGTGTTTCCGGCTGCCTTGGCGTTGTCGACGCGCTTTTGGAGGCGTGCGATGGAGCCGCGCTGAGTCACCGGGCCGTTCAGGCGGGTCAGTGCCTTCTCGACGCGCTCCTCGACCTGGGGGGCGCGCTTGCACAGCCGGTGCCCCGCGCCTCCACCGGTTCCGGAGCTCGCACTGCGTGCGGGGGTGGCGTCGTCGGCGACCGCCGCCCCGCTCCCCGCGAGCAGCATTGTGACGGTGGCCAAAGCCACCATGGTGGCCTTCCTGCGCAACATGTGTTTCTCCTTCTTCCGTTCGACGCGGCGCATCGCCGCCGTGTGCTGAAGCTAGGAGTGACCTTTGTGGATACTCTGTGGCCGGTCGGGGCCTGCGGCGAGCCAGTCGCGGCGCAGCGGGGGCAGGGTTGCGGTGGCGGCGCCCGACGCGTCGACGAGGGGGAGTCGCACTTCGAACAATGCACCGGGCCCTTCGGGTTGGTTCCGGAGGATCACCCGGCCCCCGTGCAACGCAGTCTGCTGTGCGACCAGAGTCAGTCCCAGCCCGGATCCGGGACTGTCGGGGCGTCGACGGAAGCGTTCGAAGACTGCCGCCCGGGCCGCTGGTGGAACCCCGGGACCGCGATCGCCCACGGCGAGCACGGCGACGGGGCCGTGTTCCTCCTGGACGCGATGCAGGAAAACCTCGACCTGGGCCGGGCGGTCGTTCCTGCGGCCGTGTACGAGCGCGTTCGTGAGAAGGTTGTCGACCATTGAGCGCAGTCCCTGTTCCCAGCCCCGCACGGTCAGGCCGGAGGGTGCGCGCACCACCACTTCCGCAGCTGGGTGCCGGTGCCTCAGATCGGCGGTGGCGTGGTCCACCACGTCGGCGAGGTCGACGGGGCCGAAAGCCTCCACCTCGACGAGGTCGCCCTCAGCGAGTGCCCGGAACATGACTAGCAGACCGAGCAACCTGGCGTGTTCGCGCCGCAGATCCTCCAGCACCTCGACCCGTTCGGCCTCCGGAAGGCGGGGGTGCTCCATGAAGATGTCGAGGTTGGTGCCCATGCTCATCAGTGGATTGCGCAGTTCATGCGAAGCCGTCGCGGCGAAGGAACGGGCCGTGGCCAATGCCTCCAGGGTGCGGGAGGCCTGCTCGTCATAGCGCGCCAGTACGACCTGCAGCGTGTGGGCCAGATCGTCGACTTCGGTGACCCGGGTCGGGATGTGGTCCAGGCGGGCCGTGCTGGTCCGGGGATCGAGCCCGCTCGCGCGCCGCTGGAGCTGCCGCAGCGGGCGCGCGGCACGAGTGGTGGTCGCCCAGGCCAGCGCACCGGCCAAAGGGGCGGTGAGCAGGGCTGCGGCGATCACGCGCCGCCGGAGGAAGCCGAGTTGGGTCTTTGCGGCGGTGTCAGGTGAGAACACCCACAGCGTTCCCCGGACCCTGGGCTTGACCCCGGCCACCGGCAACGCGATCACCCGCCAGAGGGCGCCCTTGACCTGTACCGTCACCGGCACAGGCGTTTTGGCGGGCAACGCAACCACGGTGTCCGGCTGCGGGCCGCCGGACACCGTACCGCTGGGGCCGGTGAGGCGTATGCCAACGTCCAGTGCGGAGGTGAACAGTCGCCGCCGCCGGGCCTCCTCGGCCGCCGTACGGTTCCGCGCCGTGGCGCGCAGCAGCGCCTTGGCGTCCGGTTTCACTGCCGCTGCGACGTCCCGCAGATGGGCGTCCTGCTGGGTATGCAGATCGCCGGCGACCATATGCAGCAGCAGCGCGCCCCCGGCCAGTACGAGCAGTGGCACAATGGTCGCCACCGCGAGTGCGATGCGGGTGGACAGTCTCATCGCCCGCCTCCCAGCACGGCCTCGCGACGTGCCGGGTTCATCACCAGGCCCGTGGCGCACACCCGGTCGGTGGCGGCCGCGGGCCTGCGGCGCAGAGACGAACGCAGCCGCAACGCGAACGGCCCTACCAGATCTGACACCACCGCGTCCAGTGCTGCGTCCCGCAGGGTGGCCAGAGCGCTGCAGCCGTTGTCGGCCTGGACCACTGAGAGGTCGTCAAGCCGCTGCCCGGGCTCCCGTGAGCACCGGGTGGCCGCGTCGTCGTCGGCGCTCGGCACACGCTGCGCCGCATGTATATCCGCTTTCACGGCGGCGATGGTACGTGCACCGGGCCACCGTCGGGACCCGCGCACAGTCTCCACGAGGGATCACAGAGATCCCACAACAACCGCCCGTACCGTGCCTCGGCGGAACCCGGCAACGAGGGGGAGCACAGTGGATCGCACGCGTCGTCTGGGCGGACGTTACTGTCTGGAACAGGCCTTGGGCCAAGGGGGGATGGCGGAGGTATGGCTGGCACGTGATCTGCTTCTGTTTCGCCCGGTGGCCGTGAAGACGCTCCGGCCGGAACTTGCGGCCGATGCCGAGCATTGGGCACGGTTCCGCAGGGAGGCCGTCTCGGCCGCCCTTCTGGGCCACCCGTCCATCGTCTCGGTCTTTGACACGGGTGAAGACACGGCCGACGGCCGATCTGTCCCCTACCTCGTGATGGAGTACGTCAGGGGTACCACGCTGCTCCAACTGGTGCGCGACGAGCGGATCACCAGTCCCGAGCACGCCCTGAAACTCACCCTCGGCGTACTGGAGGCGCTGGAACACGCCCACCACCACGGCATTGTCCACCGGGACATCAAACCCGCGAACGCCATGCTTTCCCACGAGGGCACCGTGAAGGTGATGGACTTCGGCATCGCCCGGTCGGTGGATCCGGCGGCAACGACCTTGACCCGTACCTCGATGGTTCTGGGGACAGCCGAGTACCTCTCGCCGGAACAGGCGCGGGGCGAGGTGGTGGACTGCCGCACCGACCTGTATTCGACCGGCTGCCTGCTGTTCGAACTGCTCACCGGCCGCCCCCCGTTCACTGGTGACACCCCGTTGGCCGTGGCCATGAAGCACCTCGCGGACCCGCCCGTCCCGCCGTCCGCCTATGCTCCAGGGCTTCCCCCGGCTTACGACGCACTGGTGCTCCGCGCCCTCTCCAAGGGCCGCGCGGACCGGTACCAGACCGCCGAAGAGATGCGTGACGCCATCGGCAAGGTACTCGCAGGCCACGCCGTGACGGTCACCTCGCCGCTGCCGGCTCCGTCCCCGACCCTCCGGGGCACCCCGCCACTGTCGCGCCAGGGTCCACGGAACGCGCGCTCGGTGCGCCGACGGCGCATCCGCTGGGCACTCCAGGCGACTGCGGTGCTGTTGGTGACGGCCGTGGGCACCTACATGATTGCCGCACGGCACACGTCTTCTGATGCCTTCGTCGCGGCACCGTCCCTGATCAGTAAGACGATGGCCCAAGCTCGATCGGCTGCCCAGGCGGCGGGTGTACGTGTACAGCGCGTGCGATACGGGGTGTGCCCCGGAACAGTCACGCCCGTCGGTCGGGTGTGTGAGCAATTTCCCGCGCCGGGTAGCCAGTTGGCACGTCACTCCGTCGTGCGGGTCACCGTGTCCTCCGGGCCGTCTCAGTAGACCTGCTCGGTCAGCTGTTTCACCGTCAGATGATCTCCGCGCCGGCACGGTTCGTGAGCCAGGCCGCGAACGGTTCCGAGGTGCGGTCGGGCGGTATGTCCACGACTCGGCCGGCCTCGACGTCGACCAGGACAGTGCTGTAGGTGCAGCCCGTGACCGCCGCGAGCAGGGCCATCGGCAGCGTGGAGGTGGTGAATGGCGCAGGAAGGGTCCGCGCGGAGATCCCCGAGTGCGGTCTGTCAGGCGGTCGGCAGGCGAACCGCTTGACTCAGGGCGTGCGGGAGGGCAGCCCGGGATCGGATGTCAAGTTTCGGGAGATGTGGCTGAGGTAGGTTTCCACGGTTCTGGTGCTGACGAAGAGCTGCTCGGCGATTTCCCGCGTACGTCTGCCCGTCGCCGCCACTTGGGCGATCTCTCGCTCCCGGGCGGTGAGGAGGGCCACGGTCGAGCCGTTCGCACCCGGCACCGTCCCAACCGACGCATCCGCCGCGCCGGACGTCGGCAACTGGCTCCGGATCGTGGCGGCCTCCTCCCGGACTCGCTGTGCGCCGCAGGAACCAGAGACCTTGGCCGCCGTGTCGAGCCACTCCAGTGCCTGCTCCGTGCCATGGACCGCATGGGCCGAACGCGCTCCGGCCGCCAGGGTCCAGGCGTGTTCGACCGGCAGACCGGCCCGGCGGAACTTCTCCGTCCGCACCCGTCCGACGATCACTGCAGCGCGAGGGCGGCGAGCGAGGCGTTCACGATCGCCCCGGAGGTTAGATCGTGGATCTGGTACAGGTCGGCGACGGTGCCTGACTGGCCGAAGGCGTCGACC
Source organism: Streptomyces sp. NPDC001617 (assembly GCF_053596855.1). Classification (NCBI taxonomy): domain Bacteria; kingdom Bacillati; phylum Actinomycetota; class Actinomycetes; order Kitasatosporales; family Streptomycetaceae; genus Streptomyces; species Streptomyces sp. NPDC001617. The sequence goes on along the minus strand of NZ_JBSFHA010000039.1, from coordinate 77,836 downwards.
CCGAGCGGAACGGAAGGAACTCCCAGGGCGGAGCCGAGCCATGCCAGTGCGTGTGACGCGGCGTCATGGACGGTGACGATCGGGACGCCGGGCACGAACGCGGTGCGGAGCACGCCGGGCAGCGCCGGGACGGTGGCAGTGCGGATGCTGTCGCGCAGCGCGGAATTCCATGAGGAGTACAGGCGGTCGGCGGAGGTGATGTCGATGACATGCGCGACGATGCCCTCCTCGGTCAGCTCCGCCGCGGCCGCGAGCAGTTCCGGGAGGATCGCGCCACTTCCTGCCAGTTGGACCTGTGGTCCCTTCATCTGCGATGCGTCGACCAGCCGGTAGGCGCCGGAAAGGACCTGCCGGCGCAGCACCGTGTCGGTGAGCCGGGACCGGGCCTCCTCGAACGGTGCCTGGTCCAGGGGGCGCGTGGTGAGTCGAAAATAGTACGACCCGCCTTCTGCTCGGGCGATCCTTCCCAGTCCGTCGCACAGCAGCCAGTCCAGCGACGTCGCGTAGGCGGGTTCGCAGAAGGTCACTCCGGGAAGCTCGATGCCGACGGACGCGGTGACGGTCGACTGGTGTGCGCCGCCCTCGGGGGCCAGGGTGACTCCCGAAGGAGTGCCGGCCACCACGAACCGCGCCCCGGAGTAGGCGGAATAGACGAAGGCGTCCAGGCCGCGCAACACGAAGGGGTCGTAGACCGTGCCGACCGGAAGGAGTGGCTGCCCCGAGAGGTCGTGCGCCAAGCCCAGTTGCCCCAGCAGCAGGAAGAGGTTCATCTCGCTGATGCCGAGTTCGATGTGCTGCCCGGAGGGGCCTTCCGTCCATTTCAGTACGGGGTCCTCGCTCCAGGCGCGCCGCGCCGTCGGGGTGAAGACCCCTGTTCTGTTGATGAAGCCCGCGAGGTTCGTGGATGTCGCTACGTCCGGTGCGGTCGTCACCAGCAGAGGAGCCACCACCGGGTCCCGCGCCAGATCGGTGAGGACGCGCCCGAACGCCTCCTGGGTGGACAGTGGTTTCCCTGTCCTGACGCCGGTCTCCCGGGGAACGGGGACCGGGGGCACCGCGGGCCGGGCGGGGCGTGCCAGGTGCGCGGCCCGGCCCAGGGCCCACTGTCCCGCGGGCGTGTCCGGGCTGATCCGGTCCCATTCCGACTCGGGGTCCAGCCCTGAGGCGGCACGCAGCTCGGCGACCTGCGCCGAAGTGAGCAGTGCCGAGTGGTTGCGCGGGTTTCCCGCCGTCGGCAGCCCCCAACCCTTGACCGTGTAGGCGAACACGACGCTCGGGCGGTCGGTGACCGCGTCGCATTCCCGGTAGGCGGCCAGCAGTGAGTCCAGGTCATGTCCGCCCAGGTCGGTCAGCAGCGCTCCCAGTTGGGAGTCGGCGAGGTCGGCGCAGAACGCGATCACCTCCGCGGGCGCCCCTTCAAGGAAGTGCTGGCGCAGTCGCGGTCCGCTCAGGGCGAAGAGCGACTGGTACTGCTCGTTGGGCAGCGCGTCCAGCCAGTCACGCAGTGCGTGCCCGCCGGGCAGGTCGAACGCGGTGCGGAGCCGTGACCCGTACTTCACCTCGACCACGTGCCAGCCCGCCGCGTGGAACTGCGCCGACCACTGCGCGATCCGCGTGCCGGGGACGACCCGGTCCAGCGACTGCCGGTTGAAGTCCACGATCCACATGACGTTGCCGAGGCCCTGGGTGGCGGGGTCGGCGACGGCCTCCCAGACATTGCCCTCGTCCAGTTCCGCGTCGCCCATCAGCGCGACGAACCGCGAGGCGGGTCGTTCGCCGAAGTGTGCGTCCACGTAGCGGCGGGTCGCTGCCGCGAAAAGCGGCGCCGCCGCTCCGAGTCCCACCGATCCGGTCGAGAAGTCGATGTGGTCCGGATCCTTGGTCCGCGACGGGTAAGCCTGCAGGCCGCCCCGGGCTCGCAGCGTGGTGAGGTATGCCCGGTCCAGTTCACCCAGCAGGTAGTGGATCGCGTGCAGCACCGGCGAGGCATGCGGTTTCACACTCACCCGGTCCGGTTCGTCCAGGTGCGCGAACCACAGGGCTGTCATGACCGACACCAGCGATGCGCTGGAAGCCTGGTGGCCGCCCACCTTGACCCCGTCGCCGGTGTCCCGCTCGTGGTTGGCGGCGTCGATGATGCGGGTCGCCAGCCACAGCACCCGCCGCTCGATCTCCTGGAGTTCCTTCAACGGCGTACCTGCGGCCGGGTTCGGGGCGAGGCTCATCACCGCTCCTCCGCGCTGGACAGGGCACGCAGCACCTCGGCGACCACGTCGGCGGTGTCCTCGATCCCGACGGAGATCCGGATCAGTCCCTGCGGCACGTGAGCGGCCTCCGGTGGCACGTACGAACCGCCCATCCAGCCTGCCGCCGGATGCATGACCAGGGTGTGCACGTCGCCGAGGCTCGCAGCATAGGTGAGCAGATCGAGGGCTGCCACGAAGCGGGCCGCCGCCTCGAATCCACCGCGGAGTTCGATCGACAGCATCCCGCCGAAGCCGTCCATCTGCCGCGCGGCGACCTCGTGGCCGGGATGACCGGCGAGCCCGGGGTACAGCACCCGCGCCACGGCCGGGTGGTCCATCGCCGCCTCCGCGACGGCCAGTGCGGTGCGATTCTGCTGGCGGACGCGCATGGGCATCGTTCGGATACCGCGTTGCAGGAGCCAGGCGTCGTGCGGAGACAGGGTGCAGCCGGCGAGCACCTGTGGCCACCAGATCTGCTCCAGGTGTTCCAGGGAGCCCGCGATCACTCCGGCGATCAGGTCGGAGTGGCCGCCCATGTACTTGGTGCCGGACTCCACGACCAGGTCCACTCCGTGTTCCAGCGGACGTGAGTTCACCATGCTGGCCAGGGTGTTGTCGGCGACGGTCAGGACCCCCGCCGCCCGGCACACCGCGGAGACCGCGTCCAGGTCGGTGATCTGCAGCAGTGGGTTGCTGGGGGTCTCCAGGTACACCAGCCGGGTGTGCGGCCGCAGCGCGGCGGACACCGCGTCGGCGTTCATGCTGGGCAGGCGGGTCGCGCTCACTCCGAAGCGTTCGAACTCGGTGAGCAGGTCCAGTGTCTCGCCGTAGGTGGTCTGGCCCACCACGACGTGGTCGCCCGCTTTCAGCAGCGCGAACAGCACGGTGGAGATGGCCGCCATGCCGGAGCTGGTCATCAGGGCTGCCTCGGCGCCCTGCAGATCGGCGACCAGTGCGCCGGTCCGTGCCACGGTCGGGTTGCCGTAACGGCCGTAGAACTTCATCGGCCTCGGCAGCCGTGCCATCTCGTGGAAGCTCGACTGGCCGGGCCGGGTATAGGTGGTGGCCATGTCGATCGAGGGGGCGACCCCGAATTCCTCGGTGAACTCGCCGTCGGCGTGGACCGCGCGGCTGAGTACGCCGATCTGCGGCCGGATGTGCTCGGTCCTCATGCCAGGCTCCTTCTCATCTCGCGGGCGTTGCCTACGCGGTCGCCCCTGTGCAGTTCGCCGCCGATCAGCGGCGCGACGTCCTTGCCGTAGAAGGCGGCGACCTCGGCCAGCCGGTCCAGGGTCATCCCGCCGGCCGGGGCGGGGAGAGCGGACCGCAGGCCGCCGAGGGGCGCCGTGAGGGCGTCGGCGATGGAGCGGCACTCTGCCTGGGTGAAGCTGAACCGGCCGCCATAGGCGGGGAAGACGACCAGGTCGGCGCCCGCCAGCCGGGCCAGTGTGCCGAACAGCAGCCGGTGCGAGATGCCGCTGTCCGGGCTGGCGACGTAGGTGCCCAGCATCGAGGGGTGCGCCATGATCACCATGCCCAGGTCGGACTCGGCCAGTGCCCGCATGTGGTCGAAGCCGTGGAGGCCTGGCAGGACCATCAGGCCTTGGGCGCCGGCCTCCTTGGCGAATTCCGCTGCCTCGAACAGTCGGTCCGCGGGGACGTTCAGTGACGGCAGGTAGATCGCGGTGTCGCTGGCCTCGCGTACCGCTGCCGCGCAGGCCTCGACACGCCTGGTGAACCGGCCGAACGGCTGGTCGGAGAGGCCATGGTCGTCCTTGATGATGTCGATGCCGTTGGCGGCGAAGTCGCCGGCCATCGCGGCCAGTTCGGCGACACTGGTGCCCATCGGCTTGAGGGCTGTCGCCAGGATCGGCCGGTCCGGTGCGCCGAGTCGTCGGCGCAGTCCGGCCACGCCGAACCGCGGCCCCTGGAACGCCTCCAGGAGGGCGTCGGGAACTTCGATGTCGACCAGCCGTACTCCCGGGCGCATGCTGATGTTGCCGAACAGCATGTTCAGCAGCTGCGGCAGCTGGAACGCGGTCACCGACACCGCGAAACTGACGTCCGCGAACCAGCCACCGTCACCTGAGGGAGCCAATTCGATTTCCCGTCCGATCAGTTCCCGTCGGGGGTCATCGGGCCGCAGCAGGTCGGCAGGGAATTCGATGGTCTGCTCGACACACAAATGCGCGACTGCGGCGCGGGCGTCGGCCTCGTCGCCCGTGATCCGGTATCGAACCATCATCCTTGACATCAGAGGGCCTCCGCCTTCGCCGAGCTGTGCATCGCGACAAAGCGTTCCGCGCCGAGCGTTCCGACCTGCAGGTCCCGGCCGACCAGGGTGGCGATCGCGTCGACCAACGCCTGCGCGTCCAGGCCGTGCTCTCGCATCAGATGCCCCTTGGTGGCGCCGTGCGCGTAGGTGTCGCGCAGGCCCAGCCGTACCAGCCGCTGACCGGACCCGGTCTCGGCCAGGTGTTCGGCGAGCGCGGATCCGATCCCGCCGACTATCGAGTGGTTCTCCATGGAGACCACCCCGTACCGGGCGCCTGTGAGCGCCTCGAATAGCTGCGGGTCACCGAACGGCTTGAGCGTGGACAGGTGGACATGGGTGACGGACACGCCCGCCTCGCGTAGGGCCGGCACGGCGCGCAGCGCCTCCTCGGTCGCCGCCCCCGAGGTGACGACGGTGACGTCCTGGCCACGCGACAGGATCCGGGACACCCCGAGGCGCATCGGGGTGTCGAAGAGCCGCGGCACCTCACCGCGGAGCATCCGCACGTAGACCGGTCCCTCGACGGCATCGGCCACGTCGAGGACGCTTTCCACCTCGGTGGCGTCGGCGGTCTCCAGGATCGTCATGTTCGGGGTGGCCCGCATGATCGCGACGTCCTCGATCGCCTGGTGGGTGACGCCGCCGGGGGTGAGCAGGCCGGGCAGGAACCCGATCAGGCGCACCGGCAGGTTCGGGTAGGCGATGGACATGGCCACCTGGTCGTAGGGGCGCCGGTACAGGAACACCGCGAAGGTGTGGACGAACGGCCGGAATCCCTCCCGGGCCAGCCCGGCTGCGAAGCCCATCATGTTCTGCTCGGCCATGCCCATGGAGAAGAACCGGTCCGGGTAGGTGTCCCGCCACAGGCCCACCTCGCAGGAGTTGGTCAGATCCGCTGCCAGCACCACCACCTCGGGTTTGTCCGCGGCCCACGAGATGAAGTTCGCCACGTGCGGCCGGTTCACTGTCTGCGTGCTCATCCGGTCAGCTCCTTGAACGCCTGGGTGTAACGGTCCTTCTCCGCCGCGGACGCGAACCGGAGGTAGTGCAGCAGGGGCGCGCGCTCGGCGAGGAGCGGGACCCCGCGTGCCGGGTCGGTCCTGGCGACGACGAACAACGGCCGGCCGGCGGCCGGGGCACAGGCTGCGGTGAGTGCGGCCGGGTCGTGGCCGTCGACCTCCCGTGCCAGGCCGCCGAACGCGGTGATCCGCGCGGCCAGCGGCTCGGTCTGCATGACCGTGTCCATCGCCCCGTCACACTGCTGGCCGTTGGCATCCACGACCACGGTCACGTTGTCGAGACCGTGAAAGGCGAGGGCCGCGATCGCCTCCCAGGTCTGCCCTTCCTGGAACTCGCCGTCGCTCATGAACACCCATACCCGGCCGCGTTCCCCGCGGACGCGGCGGGCCAGCGCGACGCCGCCGGCCACGCTCAGTGCCTGGGCGAGCGATCCCGTGGTGGTGGCGAATCCCGGCGAGTGCTCCGCGCCGATCATCTCCATGGTGGTCCCGTCCACGTTGAACTGCTCCAGGGCGCCCTCGCCCAGCCGGCCCACCTCGATCAGTGCCGCGTAGAGCACAAGCGCGTAGTGGGCCGGGGAGAAGACGAAGCGGTCCCGGTCGGGTTCGGGAGCACCGTGGTAGGCCTCGCCGGTGGTCGTCGGCCGGCCCGGTCCCGGGGTGCCGGTGAACGGCCCGGGATCCAGCGGGGCGGTCGAGGGTCCGAGGTTCAGCAGTCGTCCGTAGAGGGTGGCCAGCAGCTCGGCCGCGGAGCAGGCCTGCGAGAGGTATCCGCCGTTGTGGGCCAGCGTGTGCTGGAAGACCCGGCGCCGTATGCCGGTGGCTATTCGTTCTACGTCCATGCAACTCTCCCTGCACTTAGTTGTTCTGTGGGCACGAATGTGCATCACGGGGTGTGCGGAGGCGCGGTCCAGGAGACCGGTACCTCAGTGCAACAGGCCGTGCGCGAGTTCGGCGCTGACCACCACGTGGTCGACGTATCCGGCGGCGATCACGGCGCGCAGCACCGGCAGTTGTTCGGGCTCGGAGGCCAGGCAGTAGACCCGGCCGGCCGCCTTCAACTGCGCGGGAGACAGCCCCACCGTGGCGAAGTGGCTGTTGGCGACCTGGGCACCGGAGGCGTCCAGGAAATGTCCGAGCAGATCCCCGACCGCTCCACGCGCCCGAAGGTCCTCCATCGCCGCCTGGTCCGGCAGCGCCGTTCCGACCAGCGCGTTGGAGGCGTCCGCGGGGCCGACCGAGACGAACACCGCGTCCGCCGCCGCGGCCCGCCCGAGACCGGCCTGGACCGTTGGCTGGGCCAGCAGTTCGGCTGCCAGGCGCGGTGTCGCGTATCCCGGGGCCGGTACGGGGACCAGGTCCGCGCCCGTCGCGACCGCCAGGATCCTGCTCGCGTCGCCGGCTGCGCTGCCCTCCCACAGGACGTGCCCGACCGCGTCGACCACGGCCGTGCCCGGCGAGGCGGTGACCCGCGCCGCCGACACCATCGCGACGACCGTACGTCCCCAGCCGACCGCGACCGTGACCGGTCGGGAGCTCAGGAGCTCCTCCACTATGCGGCAGCCCGCCCGGGCCACCATGAGGCGTGAATCGGCTCCGACCGCGACGGTCGCGCCGCGCAGCCCGAGCTCCACCATCAACTGCCGTTCCAGGTGCAGTGCTGGCGGCAACGGTTCCGTGATGCGGATCTCCACGATGCCGGACTCCAGGCACTCCCGGAGTGCCCGGCTGATCGTGGAGCGGTGCACCCCCAGCTCCTTGGCGATCTCGGCCTGGTCCTGACCCTGTTCGTAGTACATCCAAGCGACCCTGACCAGCAGGTCCCGCCGACTCGCGTCCACTGCGCTCCTGATCACATCCGGCCCGCGTTGATCACTCGTTGCAGGAAGCGTTGGGTTCGAGGATCCTGCGGCGACTCGAAGATCGCCTCGGCGGAGCCCCGTTCCAGGATTGCCCCGCGTTCGAGGAAGCAGACCTGGTCGGCGACCTGTCGGGCGAAGCTCATTTCATGCGTGGCCAGGATCATAGTCATCCCGGTCTCCTTGAGGTCCCGGACGACATCGAGGACCTCCCCGACCAGCTCCGGGTCCAGCGCCGAGGTGACCTCGTCGAACAGCATCACCTCGGGTTCGCATACCAACGCCCGTGCAATCGCGACTCGTTGCTGCTGACCGCCAGAGAGACGGTCGGGGAAGTCGGCTGCCTTGGCGCCCAGCCCCAGCCGCTCCAGCAGGTCGATCGCTCGCTCATGAGCCTGCGCCGCGGAAAGCCCGTGCACCCTGCGCGGCGCCAACGCGACATTGTCGAGCACTGTCATGTGAGGGAACAGGTTGAACGACTGGAAGACGATGCCGATCCTGCGCCGTACCTCGTCCAGGCGCACGGCCGGATCGGTCAACTCCGTGTCCCCCAAGTAGATACGCCCGTCGTCGACCCGTTCGAGCTGGTTCACGCAGCGCAGCAGGGTCGACTTGCCCGACCCCGACGCGCCGATGAGACAGACCAGTTCGTGCCGACGGACCTCCAGGTCCACCCGTTGCAGGACCACGTTGGCGCCGTAGGACTTGCGTACCCCCTCCAGCCGTACGAGAGGGGCGTCAGCCGATGTCTTCGCGGATGTGCTCATGCGCCACGCTCACGGAGGGTCTTTGCCGCCAGGTAGTCGGTGAAACGTGCCAGCGGGATGGTCAACAGGATGAACAGCGCGGCGGCCGGCAGATAGGAGGAGTAGTTGAAGGTGGAAGCGGAGTAGATCTGGGCCTGCCGAAGTGCTTCCAGCGGTCCGAGTACGGCCACCAGCGCGGTGTCCTTCTGCAGCGACACGAAGTCGTTCAGCAGTGGCGGCACCACCCGCCGGACCGCCTGCGGCAGGATCACGAACCGCAGGGTCTGGACCTGGGTCAGCCCCAGTGACCGGGCCGAGGCGTGCTGCGAGGGATGGATCGATTCGATCCCGGAGCGGAACACCTCCGCCACGTAGGCCCCGTACGACAGGACGAGCGCGATCGTGCCCAGTACGACGGGGTCGGACGGAACACCCTGCAACTGCAGAGCGGGCAGCCCGAACCCGATCACGAAGATGACCAGGATCGTGGGCACGCCGCGGAACACGTCCACGTACAGCACCGCCAGAGCACGCAACGGGAACAGCGCCGGGGAGCGGATCCCGCGGACGACGGACACGGCCAGTCCCACCAGCAGGATGATCGGCTCGGCGATGAGGAACATGCGCACGTTGAGCCAGAAACCCCGCAGGACGTCGGGGACCGACCCGGTCAGGTCGGACCAGGAGAGGAAGGTCTCCCGGACCCGCGGCCAGCCGGGCGAACTGACGACGACTGCGACAACCACGACCAGCAGGATCAACGTGGACACCGCTGCCAGCGAGGTGTCGCGACGGCGACGACGGCGCTGGTCCAGCTCACGGCCCAGTTGGACGTCGCTCTTGGTGTAGGTCTCAAGGGCAAGATCAAGCATGGCATCGTATCCTTTCGCTGATGAGGGCTTCGTCGGCCGCGGTGAGCCTTCCGTCCTCGATCCTGAGCACCCCGTCGACCAGCACATGGCGCACATCGGCGCGGCCCAGGGCGTACACGATCGCGGCGCAGGGGTCGTACATCGGCTGCGCGGCGACATGGTCCGCGGCCATCACCACCAGATCGGCCCGCTTCCCCGTCTCGATCGAGCCGAGTTCGGCTCCCAGGCCGAGCGCCCGGGCGCCGTCGATGGTGGCCATCCGGACCACCCGCGCGGCGGGCAGCACGGTGGCGTCGCCCAGGCGGCCCTTGTGTATCAGTGCCGCCAGCCGCATCGCCGACCACAGGTCGAGGTCGTTGGAGGAAGCGGCACCGTCGGTGCCGAGCGTCACCCTCGCCCCCTGCGCGATCAGGTCCGGTACCGGAGCGAAGCCCGAGCCGAGCTTGAGGTTGGACGCGGGGCAATGCGCCACCGCCGCGCCCGACTCGGCGATCCGCCGCTGCTCGGATGCGGTGAGGATGACCCCGTGGGCCAGGACCGTCTCCGGTCGCAACAGGCCGGCCTCGTCCAGCACCTCGATGGGTGACCTGCCATACCGGGCGCGCACCTCCTCGACCTCGGCCCGGTTCTCCGCCGCGTGGACGTGAACCAACGCGCCATACTGGTCGGCGAGTTCGCGCACGGCCCGCAGCTGCCCGGGGTCGAGGGTGTACGTGGAGTGCGGGCACAGGCATGCCCTTTGCCCGGGCCGGGCGGCGAGCCAACGGGCCGCCGCGTCAAGGTCGAGATGACACCCGGGCAGGTCGAACAGCGCCGGGCCGGTGATCAGCCGCAGTCCCAGCCCGGTTGCCACCTCCAGGGCGACCTCCGGGTGGAAGTACATGTCCAATGCGGTGGTCACCCCGCAACGCAGGCTCTCCGCCGCACCGGCTGCGGCGCCGATGCCGATGCTCTCCGGAGAGATCCGTTCGGCTTCCAGTTCCCACACCCTTGCCAGGAAGCCCTGCAGGTCGAGATCGTCTGCGGAGCCCCGGAACAGTGTCATCGCGAGGTGTGTATGGGTGTTGACCAGTCCGGGAAGTACGATGCCGCCGCCCGCGTCGATGACGCGGTCGGCCTGCCAGGTCCGGCTGAGCACCTCGGCCGGACCGACCGCTGCGATCCGGTCCTCGCTCACGGCAATCGCCCCGTCCGGCACGACGGTGTCGGCGGCGTCGACGGTCACCACGGCGGCGTGGGTGATCAGCAGATCGCAGTGCCTCACAGCGCGACCAGTGCGTCGAGTGCCACCACGGCGGCCAGTTCGATCGCGTCGGCGACGGCGACGGTGTGCGGATCGTAGGGCTGTTCGTCGGCGCTCACGCCGTCTATGACGAACAGGCCCCCCGACCGGCAGCCCCGGGAGGCGGCCAGCACCAGGAGCGCCGACAGCTCCATCTCGATCGCGGCCACGCCCGAGGCGGCGTAAGCCTCGGTCGCGAACGGGACCCGCCCGGGGTAGAGCAGCGCCCGGGTCCACACCGGGGACCTGTGCACATCGCGACCGTGCGCCTTTGCGGAGGCGGACAGTGCCAGCACCACCTCCGGCGTGCAGTACGCCGGGTAGGAGAGGGGAAGGTACTGGTCGGACACCCCGTCCTCGCGGATCGCGGCCTCCGCCACCAGCAGATCGCCGGCCTTGAGCGCGGCGGTCATCGCACCGGCTGTCCCGAGCCGGACCACGGTGCGCACACCGGCGTCCATCAGTTCCTGGAAGCAGCAGACCGCACCGGGTCCCCCGACTCCGTGCGAGGCCACCACGACCCGGCGGCCCTTCCAGTCGCCCTGGAATGTGAGGTACTCCCGGTTCTCACCGATCTTCTCGGCGTCCTTCAGGAGTTCACAGATCCGTGCCGCCCGGGCCGGGTCGCCGACGACGAGCGCGTGTGCTGGCAGTCCGGTCGCCGGGATGCGGGTGACGGGCAGAGTGGTGGGCTGCGGGGTGCCGTTCAGCCGGGTCATGTCGCGGTTCCGTAGTAGGAGGCCAGGTCGTAGGGCGAGAAGACGCCGCGGTCGGTGACGACGGCGCCCACGAGCTTGGGCGGGGTGACGTCGAAGGCCGGGTAGTAGCCCTTCACCCGGTGTGACGCGGTCCTGGTGCCCAGCGTGTGGAGCACCTCGTCGCCGTCGCGGTCCTCCAGTGCGACATAGGAGGGATCGGGGGCCTCGCGGTCGGGCTGCTGTACCAGCGGGTAGTAGGGGATGCCGAAGGAGTGCGCGCTCAGGGCCAGTTGCAGGGTCCCCACCTTGTTGATCACATGGCCGTCCAGGGTGACCCGGTCCGCGGCGGTGAGGAACTTGGTCACCAGGCCCCGCACCATCACATGGGCGCCCATCCCATCGGTGATCACCGTCGTCGGCACGCCCAGCTCCGCGAGGCTCTCGGCGGTCAGCCGGGCACCCTGCAGATAGGGGCGGGTCTCGGTGCAGAACGCGGCGATGCGCTTGCCCTGCCGGAGGACCGCGGCGACGGTCTCGGTCAGGTAAGACTCCGCCCAGCAGTGAGTGAGGATCGTGTCGCCGTCCTCGATCAGGTTCGCGGCGTACTCACCCATCGTGCGGCTGCGCGCCAGATAGGCATCGCCCTCGCGCAGGACGGCCCGCTCCAGAGCCGGGCCGAGCGCCTCTCCGGCCGGAGCTGCTGCCTCGGCTGCGGGCAGCACCGCGCGGATCATCAGCCGGATCAGGTTGTTGGTGGGGCGGGTCGCGATCAGCCGGGCCGCGGCGGTTCGCACGTGGTCCAGGCCCGTTCCGGCGCGGTCGGCCTCCCGTCCGGCCAGCACCAGTCCGGCGCCGGCGGCGAAGTAGGGGCCGCTGGACTGGGTGACCATGTCCTCGATCGCGACGGCGACGTCCTCGTGATTCGTGCAGTGCACCCAGCGCCGTTCGAACGGGAAGCAACGGCGGTCCAGAATGTCCACTCCGGTCGCGCCGATGAGGACGTTCTGCTCGATCAGTGTGGTCACTGGGCCAGCCTCGGAGCTCCGGCGGACTGGGCCAGCCACTCGTCCTGGATCTTCGCCAGCTCCCCGGTCGACTTCAGCCGTCCCAGCGCCTGGTTCACACAGCCGGTCAGCGAGCTGCCCTTCTGCAGCAGCATCCCGAACTGTTCGGGCTTGGCGGCGTAGTGGAACTGACCGACGATCACCGCGTTGTGGATGACCGCGCTGGACAGGTAGAACGCGGTCGGCAGGTCGGCGACGATCCCGTCCACCTGGTGGTTCTGGAGTGCGTTCTTGCCGTCGTTGGTGTCGTTGTAGACCATCGCCTCGACGGACGGCTTGATCACCGACTGGATGGCCGTGAGGCTGGTGGTGCCGACCTGGGCGCCGAGCTTGGCGTGTGCGAGGTCCGTGACGCTCTTGGCCTTGGCGATCGAGGAGCCCTTGAGGGCGATGACGGCCTGGTCGACGGTGTAGTAACCGTCGCTGAAGTCCACCGCCTTCTTCCGGGCCGGGGTGATCGAGATCTGGTTGATGTCGAAGTCGAAGGTCTTGGTCCCCGGCGCGTACGAGTTGTTGAACGGAACCGTGGTCCAGTGCACCTGCGACCGGGTGAAGCCGAGTTGCTCGGCGACCGCGTAGGCCACGGCGCTTTCGTAGCCCTTCCCGTTCGAGGGATCCCCGCCCGAGAACCACGGTTCGTAGGCGGGCTTGTCCGTCCCCACAGTCAGTTGGCCCGCGTGGACCAGTCGCAGCTCCTTGACCGCACACGAGGCGGAGGCCGACGAAGATGTGGGGGCGGTCGCCTGCGGAGCGCAGCCGGCGCTCAATGCGAGCGCGGCTGCGACGAGTATGAAGCGGCGGAGCACAGTGAACCTCCCAGGTGTGCACATATGTGCAGGGGATGCATTTTGGTGCGCGATGGGATGACGGTAGGGGGTCCGGCGTCTCTGGACAAGCGGCGAAATCCGATTTAATTGGTGATTTCATCTGGCCGTTACATGAGATGGAACCTGTCAACCGTGATGACGCGGGATGTGGTTGTGTCAGGACGGGGGCCGCGATTCACCACGTCACGCTGCCATTTGGGACCGACGTGTCGCGATCGAAAGCGTCTGCCGCCACGGCCACCTGGGCCAGGCCCGCGAACACATGGGCCAGGACAGGGAGTCGGCTGCCCACACCAACGCCGCCCGCCTGCCCCGACTCCCCCGCCGGCCGGCCAGAGGCCCGATCCGTCAGATACCGATGCTGACCGGCCGCTGGCCGGGGCGATCCCGCTGGAGCTGTCGCACCACCAGGCTGCGCCGCTGGTCACAGCCTGACCGGCGGCCGAATTCACGACGAACGGGAGCCGGGCATGACGACCGAGACACACCTCGCCGAGACATGCTGTTCGAGGTGGGAGGGCAGCCGGGATGCGCCGGAAACGTGCCGTAGGCCGCTGTGATCAACCCCGACGGCGGGCGGCGGGGTCGCCCTCAGCGACGTGCCCGGCGATGTCGTCGACTCCGGGGCGAGCGTAGCGTTCCAGGGGCCGTACGGAGGCGTGGCGGGAGCGGGCCAGTAGCATCGGCGTGGACGTTCCGTTCTCCGCATCATGTGTCAACACACTGTGTGAGCCGGTGGAGTGTCAGCCGTCGAGGTTCTCGATGTCCTCCCGGGAGGCGAGCGGGTTGACCAGCAGCCGGGTGTTCTCCTCGAAGATCTCCTCAGCCCGGCGGTAGGAGAACGGGGCCCGGCAGGTCTCCGGGCATACGTCGAGCGCCGGCGTTCCGGCCGAGGCCTTGCGGTCGGTGAGGAACAGCGGGCCTCGGGTGCGGCGGGCGCTCAGCCGGGGCAGGAACTGGGCGGTGCCGGACTGCCAGTGAATCCGGCATTTACTACGGCAGCAACCAGACTGGACGCCAAGCAACGAAGGTCCGATAAGCCCAGCGGTCACACCGGTTCGGAATCGTTTTCGAGCTGGCTCGTCTCGGCCCGCAGCCATGCCGTCAACTGGCGGACGCGTCCGTCTTGCTCGGGTGAATGACGGCTGAGGAGGTGGTAGCTGGTGCCGTCGGGGACGAAACCGAAGGGTGCGACGAGTTGCCCTCGCTCTAGGTCGTCACGGACGACGGCATACGGGGCGATTGCGACCCCGACGCCGGCCACGGCAGCCTGGAGGGTCAGGTAGAAGTGCTCCAGGGTCTGCTGGGAGGCGGGCTCTGCTTTCATGCCGGTGACACGTCGCCAGTCGTCCCACGCCTGCGGTCGTGTGTCGGTGTGCAGAAGGGCTACCTGCGATACGCCGGCGGCGCCGGTCAGACGGGTCGCGAGATCGGGCCGACAGACGGGTCCGATCCGCTCTGCGAACAAGCGGGTCCGGCTCGCCTCTTCGGGGAACGGGAAGTCGTCTCGGCGGATCGCGAGGTCGATGTTGTCCCGCTCGAAGTAGACAGGGCCGCCGCCTGCGGACAGGTGGACGGCGACGTCCGGCACGTTCACGGCCAGATCGGGGAGCCGGGGAATGAGCCATCGCATCAGGAGTGTGGGCTCACACGAGAGGGTGAGCGGTCCTGCGGGTTTGCGGTGTGAGATCTGCCGGGCTGCCGCATCGATCTGATCGAGCGCGTCCCGGACGATGGCCGCCAGCTGGCGAGCCTGCGGAGTCGGGCGCAGGCCGCGTGTCTGTCGCTCGAACAGTGACATTCCAAGGGACCGTTCCAGGTTCTGGACCTGTCGGCTCACCGCGCCGTGCGTGACATGCAGTTCCTGCGCCGCCGCGGTCATGCTCGCGTGCCGGACGGTCGCTTCGAAGGGCAGCAGCGTATTCATAGGAGGAAGGGCCGACCATCGCATGAGTGAATTGTACTCACACGTCTTGTGAGAATGAATCGTTTGTACTGCCCTTTCATCTGCACGACTATTGATCTGGTCACAGATAAGGGTAGCTAACGGAGAGGTGGGGCATGACATTCCGCAACGACGTGCGGCAGGGTATCGCCATCCTGGCGGATGACCTCACCAGCGCAGGGGACGGTGCCGCGCCGTTCCGCCGGGTCGGCCACGACGCCCGGATCCTGCTCGCTACCCCGGCAGCGGTGCCGCGGCACGCCACGGGCGTGACCGCGGTCGACCTTGGGAGCCGAGTACTGGACGAGGAGGTCGCCGCCATGCGTACGCGGCGGGCGGCACACCTGTTCGGTGGCTCCGAGTTGCTCGTCAAAACGGTGGATTCCACCCTGCGCGGTCATGTGGCGGCAGAGGTCCGAGCTGCGTGGGCGGGATCGCGGAGACGGACCGTCGTCATCGCTCCGGCCTTCCCCGCGGAGGGCAGAGTGACGGTAGAAGGTGTCCAGTACGTGCGGGACGTACCGGTCCACGAGAGCGACTATGCCCGCGACCCAGTACACCCCGTGCGGTGCTCGGATCTCACGACGCTGTTCCCGGAGGCCATTCTCGTCGGGCCGGGCCGGGCGGCCGAACTGCCCAAACTGATCGGGAACGGTGACCTGATCGTCTATTCCGCCGCCGAAGACGGCGACCTCGACCGTCTGGTGGCAGCAGTGCCGCAGCTCGACGAAGTGTTGTGGGTCGGCTCCCCAGGTCTGGCGGCCGCCCTGGCCCGAAGGTGTGCACGCTCTACCGGCAGCGCTGCATCACCGCCCGCCCCGGCCCGACGCCCACTGATCGTGGTCGGCAGCACCAACCCGGCGACCCGACGGCAGTTGGTCAAGCTACGCACCAGGGTGGACGTCCAGGGTGTCACCGTCAGCGTCGATCCGGCCCCGGCCGTGGAGACGCTGCGAGGCCTGACGGCCCCCATCCTCACCCTGCAGACACCCGATGAACGCCACACGCCACAGACCGCACAAGTACTCGCCCGCTCTCAGGCAGCAGTCGTCAAGGCGCTGACCGAAGACCACACGGTCGACGCACTCGTCATCACGGGGGGAGAAACGGCCACCACCGTGCTCCAGCCCCTCGGTGCCACCGGCATCGACCTGCTCGACGAACCCGAACCCGGCGTCGTCCGCGGATCTCTGATCGGCCGACTCCCCCTCCCCGTCCTGATCAAGGCGGGCGGCTTCGGGGACGACGCCATGCTCCTGCGCTTGTGCCACCTCATCCGACATCCCCTCGACCCAGGAGAGCATGCATGACCCCGATCGCCATCACCATGGGCGACCCCTGTGGAATCGGCCCCGAGATCACCCTCAAAGCGTGCGCCGATTCCCGGCGCACCGTGCCCGTCGTCGTCATCGGCGACATGGACGTCCTCGCCCGCGCCAACAAGATCGCCGACACCCACCTCGCGATCCGCCCCATCTCATCAGTCGACCAGGCGAAGTTCGCACCCGGCACGGTGGACGTCCTTGCCGAGGACGGTCTTCCGGCCGACCTGCCCTGGGGCACACTCGACGCCCGGGCCGGAGCGGCGTCCTTCCAGTACGTCCGCCGCGGTATCCGGCTCGCGATGGCCCACGAGATACGGGCTCTGGTGACCGCGCCGATCAACAAGGAAGCACTGCGCATGTCCGGCGTCCCCTACCCCGGGCACACCGAGATCCTCGCCGACCTGTCCGGCACCACGGACTACGCGATGATGATGGCCACCGACGAACTGCGGATCGTCCTGGTCACCGTGCACCAGTCCCTCCGCACCGCAATCGACGCGATAACCACAGCCCGCGAACTCGACATCATCCGCCTCACCCACCGCACACTCCAGCGCAGCGGCCTGCCCACCCCCCGCATCGCCGTCGCCGGCCTCAACCCCCACGCAGGGGAGAACGGCCTTTTCGGCCGGGAGGACCTGGACATCATCACCCCCGCCATCCAGACCGCGCAGAGCGAAGGCATCCAGGCCAGCGGACCCTGGCCCGCCGACACCGTCTTCATGCGAGCCCGCACCGGAGCCTTCGACGCCGTGGTCGCCCAGTACCACGACCAGGGCCTCATCCCCGTCAAGTACCTCGGGATCGAACACGGCGTCAACATCACCATCGGCCTGCCCTTCATCCGCACCAGCGTGGACCACGGCACCGCCTTCGACATCGCAGGTCTCGGCACGGCCGACCACACCAGCCTGCTCACCGCCCTGACGCACGCCGACCGCCTGTCCTCAGGGGCACCGGACCGCCCCTGACCCGCCGACGCACATCAACCCCCGGAACACAAAGCCGAAGGACACCATGGACTTCATCTTCATGCTCACCCGCGACGACCGCACCGTCACCGACTGCCTCGAGGTCCTCGACACCATCGAGGACCTCGGCATCACCCATATCGGATTCAAAGACATCGGTGTTGACCCCGACACCCTCGCCCAGCTCCACACGCGCATCAAGGACATGGGCGCCACCACCTACCTCGAAGTCGTCAGCACCCACCGGGAGCAGGCCCTTGCCTCGGTACGGACGGCCACCGAACTCGGCGTCGACTGGCTGATGGGCGGCACCTGGATCGAGGAGACCCTCAGCGTCCTTCAGGGCACGTCCATCGGTTACCTGCCCTTCGCGGGAGAACCCCTGGGGCACCCCACCCGCCTCGCCGGCACCCCGGAACGCATCGCCGACGACTGCCGACGAGCGGAGGCCGCCGGTTGCGCCGGCGTCGACCTCCTCGCGTACCGCGCCACTGATGCCGACCCTCTCGACCTGGTCCGCGCCGCCCGCGCCGCCACCACCGGCCGCCTGGTCGTCGCCGGCTCCATCACCAGCACAGACCAGATACAGGCGCTCGCATCAGCCGGAGCCGACGCCTTCACCATCGGATCCGCCGCTTTCGGCGGCTCCCTGCAGCCCCACGCCGGCACCCTCCGATCTCAACTGGCCCCCGTGGTGGGTCCTTATTAGCGAGAGCCGCCCCCGGGAAGGCGGTGCGGAGCGCCCCGCGCGTGCGGGAGCGATCACCGCTTCGCCGTCCGGGATGAAGCGGCATACACCGGTGCACGAGGACCGGGCAAGGTCACGGGCGGGGGGAGGTCGAGTCACGCGGCCATCCGCAGCCACCCCACCGCCTCGTTCTCAGGCGGCTCCATGTCCAGGTGCCAGGTCCCGAAGCGCCGGGTCTTGCTCGTGATGTACGGGGTGACGGTGGCCAGATCAACCGGGTCCACCTCCCACCCCTCGTCGATGAGGTCGTTGGCCACCTTCGTGATGTCCACCGCGGTATGAAAAATGAGGCAGTTCGCCAGCAACTCGTTGAACTTGATGGTCTTCTCCTGGTGGTCCGGGTCGTTGTCCTCGAGCACGTCGGAGGCGAACATCAGCCAGTTGCTGAACTTGCGAAACGCCTCGACCTTTTTCGTCATCGACTGGATCGCAAACACATGACCAGGGAAGAAGTTATCCAGGCACCTCGCCGCGAGTCAGCAGAAGAACCCACGAACGGGTGACCCGCCGGTGGGCCAGAGAGTCTCAGATCACCACCGATCTGACGGCCTACAGCACGTTTCCGGCGTATTCCAGTTCTGCCTACCAGGTTGACCTCGAGCCCGGCCGGCGGCGCCCGGGAAGGCGACGTTGGAACCGCGATGCGACCTCCCGCTGTCGCCGTCTGCGGGCCTGGCACCGCGGCGCACCCCGCGACGCGCCCACTCCGCAGGGCCACGGGCTTGGACGGCTGGACAGGCGGCGTCCGATCGGTGCTACATTGCGCCCCATGCCGCACACCACCACGCTCGCCATGATGCGAATGATGCCCCGGACTTCGGAGGCGCTTCGCTAGCGAAGCCGTGCGCGCGAGACGCGACGGACCCTCCGAAACGGAGGGTCCGTTTTTTGTTGTCCACGAACAGAAGGCCAAGACCCGCCATGTCCCATCCAGCCGTCATCTCCCTCACCGACTGCGCCGACCCCAACGCACTGGCCCGCCAGTCCGCCCGGATCGCCGCCCTCTTCGGCGCCACCCCTACCATCCTCCCTCTGGGCGGACCGGACCCGGATGGGGCCGCCGCCCTGACGCTGCTCGACGTGCTGCGCGCCACCGACCTGGTGGGCGGGCCGACATACCCGGTGGTCGTACTGGTCAACATCGCGCCCAGGGACGGACATTGGCCCAACGGGGCGCCGTTCTGCTACTTCCGTTACCGGGGTCACCTGGTCATCAGCACGTTGAACCACCGCGTCCTCGCTCCGTTGTCGACCTACCTGGGCGTGGCGGAAGTGCGGGTCACCGACGTGAGCGAGGTGTTGGAGACCGCTGCCGCGCAGTGGGCGAAGTTGGACCCGTCAGAAGTCGACGAGATCGAGCGAACCCAGTTCCGCAGCCTCTGGTACGTGCCACTGCTGGCCCGCTGGCTGGTGGACGAGCACCCGGTTCCCGGACAACCGCACCCGCTGCCGAAGCCCGCACCGGAAGCGACGGCCCAAGCGGTGCGGGTCGCCGTGGTGGACAACTTCGGCAACTGCAAGCTCGATCGGCCTGCCGCCGCCCTTCCCGGCTACGACGGTGCGGCCGGGCTGCCCGTCCTCAACCGCCGAGACGGCCGGAGCATCCCGGTGCCCTACTACGACCGGCTGCCCGATGTCCCGCTCGGCGAGCCGGGGATCACCGTTGGCAGTTCGGGTGTGGGTTTCGCCGAACTGGTGGTGCGCGGCGGCTCAGCAGCAGCACTGTTCGGTCTGGGCCAGGGCGACCAGCTGATGCATCACACTGACTGACCTGCCAAGCCCCCTGTTGCGCCTCGGCCGCCCGAAGCATGGCGTGAGTTGCCCCGCCCCGCGGCCCTCGGGCGCTGGGTGGCCGACGGCGGAAGCGACCTGGTGCTCAGGCAGCGCACGGCGGGCTCCAGGTGAACACGTCCCGCTCAGATGACTCCGAGGAGTCCGTACTTCAGCGCACACCAAGCGCTGTATCAAGCGCGCCGGGATTTCGGGTCGCTGTTACGGATCACGATGGAGGCCAGTGCGGCCCTGGAGGTCGCTCCGGACTTGCGGTAGATACTGGCGATGTGGGATTCGATGGTGCGCGGGCTGAGGTGGAGCTTGGTGGCGATCGCCTGACTGCGGAGACCTTCCGCGACCAGGCCGGCGACCTCTCGTTCGCGGGTGGTCAGCATGGCGAGTTCGTCGGCCGGCTCCGGCCGGACGGCGAAGACTGCCGGGCCTATGCGTTCAGCCAAGCCGACCAGCAGGCGTGTGCCCCCTTCCGAGGCCAGGCGGTATCCCCGGTGCCACATCATGGCAGCGTCGGCGGCGTCGCCTGCGGCCCTTTTGTTCGCGGACGCGAGAAGCAAGGACTGCGCCTCTCTGAGTGTCGCCCCGGACCGGGCGCTCAGCTCCGCGGCCTCGGCGAACAGCCGAGCGGCCTCGGCGGACTCGCCGTGGTGAGCGGCGACCTGGGCGAGACCACGCAGCGCCGCTGAGCGCTGAGCGCGCAGCCCCAGCTGCGCCGCTTCCTTGTGCGCGAGCTCGGCCCAGTGTGCGGCGTCTTCCGGTTTGCCGGTGGCAAGCGCGGCATTGGTGAGCAGTTCCAGATAGCCAGGACGCACCGTGGGCTGCAAGTGGCGCACGTCACTGTCACCACCGCCGCGCAACAGGATGTCTACCGCCCGGTGCGGATCGCCGGCGTCGAACGCCGCGTGGGCGAGCGCACAAGCCGCCAGACTCGCCCACCAACTGTCGCTGTTGCAGACCGCCACCGCCTCCTCGGCCACAGACAGCGCGGCCCGACGACCCGGAGGACGGGCCTCAATCAGGACGTGGGTCTGGAAGGCCAGGATGAAGGCAAGGAGGTCCCTGCAACAGCCCAGTGACCGCGCGATCGACTCCGCCTGCTCGGCGAGTTCCAGTGCCGTGGTGATCCGGCAGGTATCGAAGTGGATGTGCGCCTGCACCGTCAGGAAGTGCGGCAGGAGGGAGACCTGGCCGGTGCGCCGGGCGATCTCCAGCCCACGCTCCAGGTGGCCTTCGGCGTCGTTGTAACTCTCCAGGAACACCTCGGTCCAGCCCAGTACGCACAGGTATTCACACAGCTCGGCAAGGTCGGTGTCGGTCAGTGCGTCCATCAGTTCGGCCGCCGACCTGGCGAAACTGCGGGCCCTGACCATGTCGCCCTCGTAGGCCTCTCCCAGGGCGATCAGCGTCAGGGCGCCGGTCTCGCCGATCTCGTCGCCGAGGGAGCGCGCGGTCGCCAGGACCTCGGCCATGTCCGCCCGGACCTCCGGGAAGCGGGTAGTGGCGATCGCGCAGGAACACAGTTCGAGGCCGAGTCTGACGGTCTGCGCCGGCGATGGCCCGGGACTGCGGTCCAATTCGCGGCGGAGCAGCGCTTCGGCCTCCCGATGGTGTCCGAGTTTGCGTTCCATCCGGACGCCCAGCATGACCGCGGAGGTACGGATGTCCTCATAGCCGTCCGCCTCCGGCATGTCCATCACCTGGTGCAGCAGGTCCCGGCTCTCCTTCAGCCCACCGCTCATGCCGAGCGCGCGGGCCCTGAGCAGCATCAACTCACCACGTTTCGCCAGGTGTTCACGGCTGTCCGGCAGAATCCGCAGCACGACCTGGAGCCAGTGGGCGGAGGTGGCCGGGGCGATCGCGACGGTCTGCTCTGCGGCGGCGATGAGGATGGCAGCCGCCTGCTGGTCCCAGCTGCTCACTGACTGTTCGACATGGTGCGCCTGCTGCACGACGGAAGCGCCGGCCCCGGCGAGTTCGGCCGCTGCCCGGCGGTGCAGCTCGTCGCGTCGCCAGGGTTCGATGCCTTCGTGGACCAGCGCCCGGATCAGCGGGTGACGCAGTGCCAGCCGCCGCCCATCGTGTCCCCGCCGTACCAGGTCGCGCACCGTCAGCCCGCGCAGGGCCTCGATGACGTCCTGGGGGGTGGAGTCGGTGAGGGAGCCGAGCATCGCGGGTGTGGTGTCCTCCCCGAGGACGGCCGCGGCCTCCACGATCCGGCGTTCCAGCGGGCTCAGCGGCGCGAGTTCGTCGAGCAGCAACGCTCCCAGTCCGATGGGCGAACCGTCCAGTTCGCCGACCATTGCGGGGATTACCGCCTGGGAGGGCTCCATCCCCGGGCGTGTCCCGCGGTGGGCCTTGAGGAGCGCAAGGAAGTACAGCGGGTTGCCGTCGCTCGCCTCGTACAGCTGGGCCGCCAGCGACGGCGGAAGGTCGCCGGCCAGCTCCTCGACGCAGTCGCGTTCAGGGAGGGGCCCCAGGCCGATCCGCAGCACAGTCCCGGCGTCGACGCCACGGGTGAGTGCGGCGCTGAGGGCCGCAGGAGCCTGCCGGTCCCGGCGTGAGACAACGAGCAGGAACGGCGCCGGTACAGGGTGACGGACAAGGTGGTCCACCAGTTCCAGCGACGCCGGATCCGCCCAGTGCAGGTCCTCCAGCATCATCACGAGCCCCGCCCCGCCCAGCCGGCCCAGCGCGGCCGCCGTGGCCTGGTACAGGCCGAAACGGTCGGCGGTGCCCAGCCCGGCCGGGGCTTCGCCGGCACCATGCAGTACCGGAGACAACTCCGCAAGCCCGGGGAAGCGGCGCTCTGTCACCGGGTCAAGGTCGGCGAAGGCATCGGCGAACGGCCGGAACGGGCTATGCCGTTCGTACTCCGTGGCCCGCCCCCGCAGCACCGTCAGCCCGTGCCCGCGGGCCCGAGCACCGAACTCCGCCACGAGCCGGCTCTTGCCAATCCCCGCCTCACCCGTGACGTCGACGACCGCTGGACCCCCCTGCCCCAGCTTTTCCAGCACCGAACTCAACCGGCCGAGCTCCACGCCCCTGCCGACGAACGGCGCCCTGCCGGTCGGTTCCTCCGTCTGGCCATTCTGGTCAACCACGAGGATCTCCCCTCCGACGCCGGAGCGCAGTCACAGCCGCAGGCGGCTGATTCGTCCGGGGATCAACCCCCAGACGGAACGCACAGGTTCCAGTTCGTGTAGGGCTTTTGTACAACATGCCACTGCCAGTCGCTCCTCTGGGTACTGGCGCTGGTGTCAGTCTCGCCGTTCGCGGAGGGGCTCACCGACCGGCAGGCCGTGCGGGTGGTGCGTTCGCGTCCACGAACCGGAAGCAGGTGATCGAAAAACCTCTTCGGCAAAAGGCGCTTCACCAGCGACTGACCATCACACCGTCATCTGCCCTGGAGGCAAACGAAGCACTGCCTGATCGAGAGACCACCAACGACTGGGGCACCCTGTGCCCCAGGTCGAGTCCCCGATAGTGCGGCCCGTGCGATCCGCGGGCATCACACAGCAACTTACCCCTCGGCCGCGCACTCACCTTCCGCCCCGAGCCGAACTCGAGATCCTGATCGCGCCTCACCGGGACACGCTCGGCGGCAACCAGCACGCCTCTCCACTCAGTCCGAACGGCCACGGCCAACAGATGCAGAGAGCTGCTGTGGGCTGTCGAGCCGTTGCCCCGTCCACCGCCAGGCCGCTTTGCCCGAGCCGGGCGAGCACTCGCCCGACGCAGCAACAGGACCGAGACGGTTGCGGGGCCGCCTCCGCCGACAGGTCGGATGTGGGGGTTTCCCCAATGTTAGGGATCACCATCCACGGCACAGTCGTCTCCGGACTGACGGCTTCTGGCGGTGCGTAAGTCCCGCCGCAAATACCTCCGTCGCCTCCCGTCCAGTAACACAGGAGCGCACGTGTACGTCCCCGTGATGGGCCCCACCAAAGTGACCGCCCGGGACTCCGGCGTCGAGACGGCATCGGGTGACCGCGCCCGGCGGGTCGGCGAGCCCCCAGGTGAACACTCAGGAGACTGCGCCCGAGTCAGCGAAGCGGGACGGCACCCCGGGGATGCCGAGGTCGACGGAGTGTACGACGAAGCGGAGGCCGATCAGCATGAGTGACCTGCCCGACCTCGGACCGCGTCCGGAGGCTGTGCGCTTCACCGTTCTGGGGCCCCTCTCCGCCCGGGCACGGGGGCACGCGCTCCAGCTCGGCCCTCTCAAACAGCGATTGGTTCTCGCCATGCTGTTGTGCCGCCCCAACGCGCTGGTCTCGGTCGACCTGCTGACTGAGGCGGTATGGGTCGACGAGCCTCCGAGAACAGCACGCAAGAACCTTCAGGTGTACATCTCTGCACTGCGCAAGACACTGGCCGAGGCCGGTGTCGGGGATCGACTCATCAGCCGCACGGGAGGCTATCTGCTCCAGTTGGCCGACTCCGAACTGGACTCTCTGGAACTGCAGGCGCTTGCGCGGGCCGGTCGCACGGCGGCCGACGACGGCGACACCGAACTCGCAGCCCGGCTGCTCAGCCGGGCGAGGCACCTGTGGACCGGTCCCCCGCTGCCCGAGCTGGCCTGCTCGGAACCAGTCCAGGACGAGGCCGCACGGCTGACGACTCGCTATCTGGCCGTCTGCGAGGACTGGTCCGAGGTCGCACTGGAGGCCGGCCAGACCCGTGAGGTGGCGGAGTTCGTGAGCGTCCTGGTCGAGGAGCACCCGCTTCGGGAACGACTACGGTCCGCGCAGCTGACGGCCCTGTACCGCTCGGGACGCCGGGCCGAGGCTCTGTCGGCGTATGACGAGCTCCGGCAGCGCCTCTCCCGGGACCTGGGTCTGTCGCCGAGCCCGGTGCTGGAGTCGGTGTACCGCTCGGTCCTCGCTGAGGAAGGGGGAGGCCCTGGGCGACCGCACGCCGACGAAGTCATGCGCCGCGGTGCGCCTGTCGCGCTTCCCCCCGACATCGCCGACTTCACCGGCCGCAACGACCCATTGAAGGAGTTGCTTGAGATGGCGGCTCCCGGTGGCACATTGACCCTCGTCATCGGGACGGCCGGTGTAGGGAAGACCGCGCTGTCCGACCGTGCCGCACACCGGCTGGCGGACGAGTTCCCCGGCGGACGGATCCGTGTGAGTCTCCGGGAGAAGGACGGATCGCCTCGGTCTCCGACGGCTCTGACGGCCGAGCTGCTACCGTACACGAACCCGGCCGGGTCGTTGCCCGCGGATCCCGCCCACGCCGCCGCGCTATGGCGTGCCTGGCTGGCGGGACGCAAGGTCCTGCTCCTGCTCGACGACGCACCCGACGAGGCCAGCGTCCGGCCGCTGCTGCCCGACACCGGCCCAAGCGCCGCCATCGTCACCGCCCGCACCCAGCTGGCCGGGCTCGCCCCGGCCCATCGGATACACCTGTCGCCGTACTCCACCGCCGAGGCCCTGGAGCTGCTGGGCCGGCTCATCGGCCCGGGCCGAATGCTCTGTGACCGGTCGGCAGCCGAGCAAATCGTCGCAGCCTGCGGAATGCTGCCACTCGCGGTCCGGGCTGCGGGCCTCAAGCTGGCCATGCTGCGCCACCTGCCGCTCGGTGAATACGCCGCCCGGCTGACCGACCCCCGGAGGGTACTTGACGAATTGGCCGTGGGCGACATCGACGTGGGATCCCATATGTCCGACGCATGGCGGCAGCTGGACGAGTCGCGCCGTTCCACGCTACGGCGCCTGGCGACGCTGCCCATGTCGAGGACGTTCACCGTGGAGGAGGCCGCAGTGGCCCTCGGGTGCGAACAGGACCAGGCTCAGCGGGAGCTGGAGCTGATGATCGAGCACGGCGTCGTCGTCTCACCCTCCAGCGAGGTCACCGCCCACACGGCGACCTACTCCCTTCCCCATCTCACCCACCTCTTCGCCCGCGAGGCGACCTCCGACGACCTCGTGTCCCGTCAGCCGTAGCACGGAGTCGTCGCCGATCGGGCTGTGACGCAGTGCGGTCGGCTTCACGCCGCCTGTCGGCCGTCCGGA
The DNA here is from genome assembly GCF_053596855.1 of Streptomyces sp. NPDC001617. Lineage (NCBI taxonomy): Bacteria > Bacillati > Actinomycetota > Actinomycetes > Kitasatosporales > Streptomycetaceae > Streptomyces > Streptomyces sp. NPDC001617. The sequence goes on along the minus strand of NZ_JBSFHA010000039.1, from coordinate 52,151 downwards.
CGGGATGCGGACCAAGTCTGGCCGCTCCAAAAGCCGCGCGCACAGGGGCCGACGCCGCATGCTCCTTGCTCTGACCGTGCGGTACTTCACCCACCATCTGTGATCCCGACCCGCGAGCGCTCGGCCGACCGGCGCGGAGCGCTTACGGCTCCACGCCCGTGTGAAGTGGCTGAGGTTCGGCACCTTCAGCCGAGGCCGAATGGAAGCAGCTCACTGAACCTCTTTCATCCTGAATAGTCGCAGGTGAGGAGGGTGTGGATGGCTTGGACGGCAGTGCCGATACGCCGCGTTCAACATCGGGCTCGCCGTAGTAGTCGCCAGGACTTCAGCTGTGCGAAGGCGCGTTCGCCGGGAGCCCGCAGCCGGGCGTGGTCACGGTTGAACTGCTGGTAGTGCTCGGGCTGTTCGTGGTGGTCGTAGTAGGGGGTGCGGACGGTTGCGCCGGCACCCTGGTAGGCCCGGTCGGCGAGGACGAGGATCTGCCGGGTCAGGCACGATTGGATGATGCCGTGGGCGCGGGCCACGGTGAGGTCGTGGGTACGTACCGGTGTCGCGCTGGGGCTGTCGGGCTGGCGGTGGCCTCTCCGGGTGGCTATACCGTGGCTGGGTGAACAACCCCTGCTTGGACGCGATCAAGATTCCGCGTTCGACCAGCCGCTTCAGCTTCAGCCGGACGTTGTTGACGTTGCTGGGCGCGATCTCCAGATCCATCGCCTCGCAGTCCGCCCGTGCCCACAGCGGGGCGTCGGCCGCGGCGAACACCGCCATGATCTGCCGGTAGGCCGGATGGTCCGGCAGCTTCGCGGCCGGGGCGTCGGCGGGGACGGATCAGGCAGCGCCAGCAGGGTCTTGTGGGTGATGCGCACCTCCTCGGCGACCCGGTCGAACTCCTCCAGTTGCGCGGCGAGTTCCGCGCTTGGTGCCCGCGTGACCTCGGCCTGCGCGATCTCACGCTCAATGAGCAGGCTTTGCAGTGACGTGTACAGGTGTTGGGCGCTGACCGCGTGAATGAAGATAGTGAGGTGGGCTGACGGCCCAGGAGCAGCGGAGCATCATCGGTCACCGCACCGGTCTGCCATTCGCCGTCCGCCGGGCACCCATGCACACGCCATTGCTTGCTGCCGCTCAGCTGAAGGACGAAGGCGTCTGCATCATCCCTGTGGAGGGTGAGCCCCTGTGTGTGAGGGCGTGTCACGAAGAGGGCAGCATCCGTGTCCACGAGCACGCTTGCTTCCGAATCCGTCCTATGCCCGTATAGCCGAAGCTCGACCGCCGCTGACGGCCCCGGGGACCGTCAGCCGATGCCAACCGGGAGCAGCGCACCAAGATCGCCCTTGCCCTCGAACACTGTGTGCAGGGCGAGCAGGATGCCCGCCGAGCCGGTCGCGAGGTCGGCGGACAACCGCGTCAGCCCCTTCCCGGGGAAGTACAGGCCGCTGGCCTTGGGTACTGCGTGCCAGGAAAGCCTGCGGATCGATCCGAGCACCTGCTCCTCCTGACCGGGTTCGCCGAGCAGGCCCAGGATCGCGATCAGCCCGGCCCGGCCGTGGAAGAGCCCCGGCTCACGGACGAACTCGGAGGCGCAGATGGGACGGACGGCCGCCGCTAGCGCGGTGAGGGCAGGATCTTCGGCGTGGGTCAGGTACTCCCGCGCGACGAGCGCCATTCCACCGCTGCCGCCCTCCAGGTAGGCCAGGTGGCGGTGGCCGTACTTCGCCTGGACCGTGCCGTCGGGCATGGTGACGCAATGCCCGAGGTCCCAATCCAGGGCGTCCCGCGCCGCCGTCAAATACCGCTGCTCCCCGGTGATGCGGTGAAGCCGCAGGTGGAGCAGGGCGGGACCGCTGAAGCCGTCCAAGAATCCGGCGGTGGACGGCATCCGCAGGCCATCCTGGTCCCCCTCGCGGAGCAGGGTGTCCAGTCGCCGGGCGGTCTGCACGGCCTCGTCGAGCAGTTCCGCGTCGCGGTTACGTTCGGCGAAGTCGCAGAGGCTAAGCGCCACCCCCGCCTGCCCGCCGAAGAGGCCGGGCCGCACCGGATCGCCGGCCGTGCGGGCCAGCCACAGCACCTCAAGTGCCTCATCGTGGCGGCCGAGTTCCTCCAGTACCACGGCGGCGCCGTGCAGTCCGTCGTAGAGCCCGGAGCCCTGCTGGTGGCGAGCGCGCCGCGCCGAGTCCACCAGCCAGGCGACGTACTCCGCGGGGACCGCCGTGCCCGCCCGGTGCAGAGCAAGCAGTACGCCCGCCGCGCCATGGGCGAGGGTGTGACCGCCGGTGTCGAAGACCTCCCAGTGGGCCGGGAACAGCCGGTCGACGCGATCCGGGGTCGCGCAGGCGTGGATGCCCGCGACCAGCTGATCGCGTACCGCGGGCCAGTCGAAGGGCAGGCGGTCGAAGAGGTCGTCAGCTTCGTAGGTCGGCCGAGGGACGGTGCCAACGGCCCCCCGGCCCTTGATAACCGGCCGGCGCGGGCCCTCAGTGGGGGGCAGCCGGAAGTGTTCCCGCACCGCGGCTTCGAGCACCGCGGCCTTGGCCGGATCGAGGTCGATCATCTCTGTCAGCAAAATCAGCGTGGACAGCCAGGTCGCCCACAGGCCGTACGCGTCGGCTTCGGCACCCGTCGCCCCGGCAGGGGCCGTGAAACCGGCGGCGCCGACCCTCGGGAGGTCGGGCGCGTCCAGTGCGGCAGCATACTCGAAGTCCACCAGCACGACGGAGTCGTCGGGCCGCACGATGATGTTGCGAGGGTGCACGTCCCGAAAGCACACGCCTCGTTCATGGATTGCGTCCAGGGCCGCGGCCAGGTGGCCGGTCACGGTCGCGACCCAGCTCGCGTACGCGTGGACGGCCGTTTCGGAGCTGTCTCTGCCAGGGAGCGGGTAGCGGCCGATCGTGGCTTCCAGGAGTGTCGGCCCCTCGATGTACTCCTCGATGAGGAAGTGGTGCTCCCAGACGGTACGCAATCCGTAGAGGCGGGGCACGCACTCGAGTCCCTGGAGCGTCAGGAGTGCGCGGTACTCGTTGTGCAGGCGCTCCACCCCGTCGACGCGGGCGCCGTCCAGTCCGCTGAACGGCCGTGCTTCCCGCAGGACGACCTGCTGGCCGGTCTCGCGGTGCTCGGCGCGGTAGATGCCGCCCGCGTTGGAGAAGTGCAGGGCCTCGCGGATGATGTAGGGGAAGCTGTCGTCGCGCGCCTCCCGCCGGGCGGCGACATACGGTTCCAGGACGGGCGGCAGCTTCACCCACTCGGGTACGTGGAAGACCGGTGCCCGCACATCGGGGACGAGTTCTCCGGAGGGGGTGAGAAGCGCCGGTACGGGGACGCCGTTCTTGTCCGGGCACCGCTGATCAACGAAGGCCCCGTAACGGACGTATACCGGTCCGCGGCCGATCCGCAGGTCACTGAGGATGTACGGGCCGGGGAGGCCGTCCAGGGCGGCGACCAGCTCGCCCAGCAGCTCATCCAGTTGGGTGTCGTCCGCCGGATACACGGTGACGAACTTTCCGCTGCTGCCCCGCGGCATGTTCTTGCCGGACATCATCTGCAGCGCCTGTCTGCTGCGCAGGAACTTGAACGGCACGGCGCGGGCCACGCAGATGGCGGCTGCCCGGTCGAGGGTCAGCTCCGTGGTATGCGGGGTCGCCGACAGATGGATCTTCCAGCCCTGGCCAGTCGGCGGAGCGTCGGCGGGGGTCAGCACCACCCACAGCCCCGTGGTGGAGCGACGCCAGCCCTGCGGGATCTCGCCGAGAACCAGCGGGAAACGCGTGGCGTGGTCATCCAGTCGGGCGGGGGTCTCGAAGTACAGGGGGTCAGCGGTGCCGTAGATCAGCGCTTCGCGAGGATCTGCCATGGTGGCCTCTCTCCGGTAAGGGTTCAAGGGTGAGCGCGTGGGGCTGATGCAGCTACTCGCTGGTCACAACCGGGCCCGGGACGCCCGCCATATTTGGCGGGGGCTGCCTGCGCACGGACGGCGCCCAGGAGACCAGCGCCGCGCACGTCAGGAACACCCCGCCCAGCACCAGATACGTCGTGCTCGCTCCGCAGGAGACGAGTAGCGCGCCACCGGCCAGCGGGCCGAGTGGCTGGACGAGCGAGGAAACGAAGCCGGCGGCGCTCTGCACGCGCCCGACCATGTGCTCCGGAGTGGCCGTCAGCAGAGAGGTGAGGAAGCCGATGCTCGCCACGGAGGCGGTGGCGATGACCAGGGAGCACAACATGCCCACGTACAGCGGGCTCCGGCTCGCCGGCAGCAGGAGGGCCGCCCCGGTGCAGACCCAGCAGGTGGCACCGATCAGCATTCCGGGCCGCAGACCGGAAGGAACCTTCGGGGCCAGCAGCGACCCTGCCAGCGAGCCGACCGCGGTAAGCGAGACGATGGTGCCGCCGCCGATCCCGGAGCTTCCGCCGCGAGAGGCCGTCGCCAGCGCCACGAACATCATGGAGCCAAACGCCGCGTTCATGCCCAGCCCGAACACGAGCAGTACGGTGCGCAGATACGGTCGGCTCCAGATGAATGTCACCCCGGCCACGAACTCCCGCTTGGAGAAGGCGGAACGGGCCCCCGGATCCGGTGCCGAGCGGGTGCGAACGAAGGCCAGGCAGCTGGTGGACAGCAACAGGCCGATGGCCTCGGCGGCGAACGGAAGAGCCGGGTGCACCGCGTACAGCGCCCCGCCCGCTATCGGACCGACCAGGCGCGCGGCGGCACCTCTGGCCTGCAACCGGGACGAGGCGCCGCCGAGCAGTTCGCTGGGCACGATCGCGCGCAGCAGGCCCAGAGCAGCAGGGCCGTACAGGCTGCTGATCACAGCCCCGATCGCGGCCACCAGCAGCACCAGAGCGAGCGGCGTCCGGCCCATCAGGACAGCGACCGCCAGTGCCCCGGCGGCCAGCGCGCTGGCCAGGTCACATACCCGCATGAGCCGCCTCCGCTCGACAGTGTCGGCCAGCATGCCCCCGGGCAGCATGGTGATCAGCAGCGCACCGACCGAGACGCTGCCCACCGCACCGGCCTCGACGGGAGAACCGGTCTGGTGCAGCACCAGCAGGGGAAGTGCGATCGCGGACATCTGCGAGCCCAGGGAAGCCAGCAGTCCGCTGATCCACAGCAGCCGGAAGTCCCGGATGCCGCCAAGCCCGACGGCACTGCCCTGACCGGCAGTGCCAGACGACGAATCATTCAAGAGATCGCCCTCCAGGGAGTGGGCCGCAGGACGGCAAGAGGAATTTACGCACCTGGGAGTCGTGGACACAGGCGAGGGGGCTCACAGGCACCCGGGACATCTCAGGTACGGAAGATTGGAAAGGGGTGCGGGCCGTTTCCGCCCCCCACCCAGGTATCAATCCAACCCGTTGATCGTGCTCAAGTACCTGAGGCACGTCCAGATACCGGCTTGTCGACACCGTCGCCCAGACCCTGGTGGTCTAGGACCGGGTGGGCCTCAACCTCCGTGGCATTCTTTGACTCGTACGCGTCATTAGTCGACCCGGTGTTGTTGGCCACGATGATCTCCCGTGAGTCCGCGACGGCGGTCAGGGTGCAGCAGTCGGATAAGCGGTGGCGGCTCCGCCGCTGCGGTGGAGCCGCCCTGCGCCTGAGTGTTACCTGGGGTTCTCGATCGAGCTGACGAGGCTGATGCAGGCGCTCTCGGACTTGTCCATGTCCTTGCCCAGGCCCTGGTTGTCCAGAACCGAGTGGGCCTCGACCTCCGCGGCGTCCTCGGACTCGGACGTGTTGTTGGTCGGCTCGGTGTTCTCAGCCATGACGATCTCTCCTCTGTTCGTGAAGACGGTTGGCAAACGAAGCCGGGCGGGAGCTGCCATCCCCGACGAGACGAGAAGTTAGGCAGGGGAAGTTCGACAACGGCCCGCCAACGGTATGGAAAAGGCGTTCTGCCAGGTCGGAGGAGATTTTCGGTCACCTGGCCGCGCCTGCCGTCCGGTCGCCAACTTCACGTCGCACTCCTGGACGGCAGATATACCGGTTACACGCCGCTCCCCAGCCGCATCCGAACCGCCCGTCCGGACACTTGCGTGAGACAGCCGCGCCCGGGCGGCGCACCGAGCGACGGAGAGGGCGGCACATGGAACTGGCCGAGCTCATCGCATTGCGGCCAGTACCCGGCGCCGGCCTGTTGCTCACCCTCACGCGGCGCTGCCCGCTCAGCTGCGCGCACTGCTCGACATCGTCCACGATGGCTGCCGAGGAGCCCGTTGCGGAGCAACTGCTGCGATTCGTCGGGTCGTTCACCGCAAAAGACCGTCCCGAGGCGGTCATGCTGACCGGTGGGGAACCTCTGCTTCTGCCCGGTCTGGCGTACCAACTGGCCACCCGCATCAGGACGGCCGGCTCGCGCAGTGTGCTGCTGAGCGGGATGTTCTTCGCCCGAGGTGAACGCATACCGCCGCCGATCATGCGCGCGATCAGTGCCGTCGACCACTTCTCGGCAAGCCTTGACCCCTTCCACGAGCGGGAGATACCCCGCACCCACGTCTTCCGGGCGGTGCGACAGGTGCTCGACTCGGGAATCCCCGTCAGCTTCCACCTCACCGGCACGGCACCGGAGGACCCCTACCTCGCGGACGTGACCAACGCGATCAGGCGGGAGTTCGCCGACCGGGTGCCAATGCTGGTCAACGAGGTACGCCCGGTGGGCCGGGCCGCCGCCTGGGCCGCCGCCACCGCGCACCGCCCCGACGGAGACCGCGCGCTGCCGTGCGCCATGGCCGCGTGGCCGGTGGTGGCCTTCGACGGCGCGGTGCTGGCCTGCTGCAACCAGCAGACGGTGGACCGCAGACCTGCCCCCGCGCACCTGCTGCTCGGCCACATCGCCGAGGACGGCTGGGCGACCGTACGCCGCCGTTCGCTGTCATCGCCGGTACTGCGGATGGTCCGGGCCGTCGGACCCGCCCATCTCTACGGCCGGTACGCCCCCGGATCCGGCGAGTCCGGCTACTGCGCCGGATGCCGAAGCCTGTCCGAGCACTCGGAGGTGATCGCCGGTGCCGTGCGGGACGCGTCCGGCCTCGTCGGCGAGCTGCTGGACCGGGAGGCCGCCAGGATGCAGACCGATGCCGGTCCGGTCGAGCTACTGCGGCGATACGGCTGCGCACCCTACGCCGACCTGGTGACGCTGCCGGCCGTCACTGGAGACCCCCGGTGAACCGTCTGACCTCTTCCGCCGCGCTACGCGTCAAACTGGACCTCGTCGCGCCCGCGCTGCATTCCGCGGCGACCGCGCTGTGGCAGCCGTCTGGCCTCGGACACCGCTATGTCGAGTACCTGTACACCATGCACGCGCTGATCCGGGCATCCGTACCCCTGATGGAGCAGGCGGCCCGGCGCTGTGCGCAGCTTGCTCCGCACGATCCGGCCGCCGACCCGCTCGGCCGGTATCTGCAGCGGCACGCGGAGGAGGAGCGGGGGCACGACCAGTGGCTTCTCGCCGATCTGGCCGCCGCCGGAGCCGACCCCGCGGCCGCGTTCGACAGACTGCCCTCCCCCATTGTCGCCGACTTGGCCGGAGCACAGTACTACTGGATCGAGCACCATCATCCCGTCGCCCTGCTCGGCTACATCCTCGTCTTGGAGGACAACGCCCCGGCGCCCTGGCTGGCGGACCGGCTCGCCGCCAGCACCGGTCTCCCCGACAAGGCATTCCGTACGGTCCGTGAGCACGCGGACCTGGATTGTGGACACGTCGCCGCACTGGATGCACTTCTCGACACTCTGCCGCTCACCACTGCCCATCAGGCCTTGGTAGCCGTCAGCGCGCTCCGTACGACCGACGGGGTCACCCGTCTGTTCTCGCACCTTGCGACCGCTCCGGGAGGAACTGAATGACCGAGGACCGCTCGCCGCTCGAACTTCTGCAGAGGGCGGGGTTCGCCGTCGACGCTCTCACCGAGGAGCAGCAGGAGGTGCTCGGCTCCCTCACGGAGCATGAACTGGCGGTTCTGGTGGACATCAAGGGCCGGCTGGACGAGGTGGGGCCCGAAGTGCAGGCCCACAGTGAGATCGCGGGCGGCGCGCTCTTCTGAGCCGCGCCACTATCCGGGAGGAACCCGACATGCTCTGCCTTGTATGCGGATGCGTGCTGCCGCCCGTGGCCCGTTTCTGCCTGTCGTGCGGAGCGCGGTGCGCCCCCGCCGGTCCCGTTGCGGTGGAGTCCCGCAAGGTGGTGACGGTGCTGTTCTGCGATCTGGTGGGCTCCACCGCGCTGTCCGGAGGCCTCGACCCGGAAACACTGCGCTCGGTGACGCTGCGCTACTTCGAGCTGATGCGGCGGCAGATCGAGTTCCACGGCGGCACCGTGGAGAAGTTCATCGGTGACGCGGTCATGGCGGTCTTCGGGGTACCAGCCATGCACGAGGACGACGCGCGCCGTGCGCTCGCCGCAGCCCTCGGCATGGTCGCCGCCCTGGACGGACTCAACAACGAGCTCGACACGACGCTGGGCGTGCGATTGAACGTCCGGATCGGCGTCAACACCGGCCAAGTGGTGTCCAGTTCCGACGCCTCGGCTCGGCAGGCACTCGTCTCGGGCGAGACCGTCAACGTCGCCGCCCGTCTGGAACAGAGCGCCAGAGCCGGTCAGATCCTGATCGGCCCAGGCACCCTGCTGTCCGCCGGCGCCTCGGTACGTGCCGAGCCGGTCGGACCGCTGTCACTCAAAGGCAAGACCGATCCGGTGCCCGCCTACCGGCTGCTGGGCCTCGACGAAGACGATCCCGAACTGCTGCGCCGCTTTGACGTACGTTTCGTGGGACGGCAATCCGAACTGGCTGCGCTGGACGCCGCCTTGGCGGACGTGACAGATCGTCGGGGCGCGCAGCGAGTCCTGGTCCACGGGGAGGCAGGGCAGGGGAAGACCCGGCTGCTGAGGGAGTGGATCCTCTCCCGCGCGATCCTGTTCGGCGTCGGCCGGTGCCGACAGTACGGTGACCACGGCAGCCTGAGCCCGCTCGCCGACGCGGTGACCCCCCTCCTCACGGCGAACCGAGCCTGCACCCAGGGCGATACGGAAGCGCTGCACGTGCTCTCCGGCGGTCTGCTGCTCGACGGCACGCCCAGCCCGACGGTGGAGGATACGTGTGCCGGCCTCGTCCACGTCCTGACCGCACTGTCCGCGCGGCAGCCGGTGGTGCTGGTGATCGACGACTGCCACTGGGCCGGGCCGTTGCTCCTCGACGTCCTGGACCGGCTGGTCCGGGAGCTGGACCGGGCCGCCGTCCTGCTTGTCTGCCTGACCAGGCCCGAGTTGCTGGAGTCCCGGCCCGCGCTGGCGTTCGCTCCGGTGCGGACGTTGCCTCTGCGGGGTCTGTCGTACGACGAATCGGCGCTCTTGACCGCTGAGTTGGCGGATGTGAGCGCCCACTGGGACACAACCCCGACCCGTCTCCTGGAGCGCGCGAACGGCAATCCCCTGCACCTCGAACAACTGCTGGCCGCAGCCGCCGAGACCGGATCCCAGGACGAGCTTCCGCCCACGGTGCAGGCCGTGCTGGGAGCGAGGATCGACGCCCTGGACCCGCAGGAACGCGCCGCCCTGGACATGGCGTCGGTGCTGGGGCGGGAGTTCAGGCCAGGTGAGCTGGCCGGGCTCTGCGGTATCGCTGACGGCGTGGGACCGGCTCTTGCGCGGCTCAGCGCGCGGCGGCTCGTGGAGCCTGGCCGCGAGGGGTCCTTCCAGTTCAGCAGTGGTCTGGTGCAGGAAGTGACGTATGAGTGCATGGCGAAGCGGGCCAGGGCCGAAGGACACGAGAAGGCCGCCGCCCTGCCGTCCGTGCTCGGGTCCGGGCAGGCCGCGGTGGGCGGTCACCTGGAACGCGCGTACGGCTACCTCGCTGATCTCGGGCAATTCGACGACGCCACCGAAACACTGCGCGTCCGGGCCGCCGACGCGCTCGACCGGTCCGGAGCCCAAGCGCTGGCCCGCTCCGACCTTCCCTGGGCCGAGGATCTGCTGGCTCGGTCCGTGGCGCTGCGTCGGGCAGACGAGCCGGACGCAATCGCGGCCACCCGCAGGCTCGGCGAGGTCCGCTCGGCCCTAGGCCGCGCCGATGAGGGTCGCGCGCTGCTCCTGGCCGTACTGGCGGCGTCGGCCGACCCGGTGGAGACCGCCCACGCCCGGCTGGCGCTGGCCACGCTGGGCTCTGGCGGGGCCTCACCCGCCGACGCGGCAGACACCGTCCTGCCGGTGTTCGAGGCAGCAGGAGATGAACTGGGCCAAGCCCGTGCCTGCCTACGGCTCGCCCAGCAGTACCAGTCCCAGGGCCGGCACGGCAAGGCGGACCGCCTGCTCACGCGGGCCCTGGCCCACGCGGTACGCGCCGACGCGGAACCCGAACGGGCCGCCGCACTGGGCGCGATCGGCATCTCCCTGTGGCGCGGTCCGGAGCCGGTGCCCCTGGCGATGGCCCGGTGCCGGGCGCTGCTCGCCGAGCACGGCGCCGGGCGGCGTACCGTGCGGATGACCCTGAATTGCCCGATGGCCGTCCTGTTCGCCCTGCGGGAAGACTGGACAGCCGCGCGCGAGTGCCTGACCGAGGCCGGACGACTGGCTGAGGAGCTGGGCTACGCCGAGACCCGGATCGTTCTTCCCCTCTTCACCGCGATGGTCGAAGCGCTCGCGGGACATGGGGATCAAGCCCTCGCCCTGCTCGACACGGCCGCCACTTCCGCTCGGCGGCTCGGGGCGGCCGCGCTGCTGCACAGCATCGGCCTGGAGTCCGCCAGGCTTCTGGTGGACCGCAGTACCTGGTCAGCGGCCGCCGCCGTTCTGAGGCAGCTCGGACAGGACGGCGAACGCCGGCACGCCGAATCGGTGGAGTTCGGCGGCCTCCTGGGCCGCGTCGCCGCCGCCCAGGGCCGTCACGACGAGGCCCTTCGGCTCGCCGCCAGCGCCCTCGACGCCGCCGACCGTACCGACTCCCCGGTCGTACGGGCCCTGGCAGCTCTGGACCAGGCACACACGTTCCGGCTGCTCGGCATGGACGACGCGGCGCAGGCATCCGCAGCCCGTGCGAAGGCGGTGTTCCATGCCAAGGGCCATCTGCCAGGGGTGCGCTGGGCCATAGAGGCCGGCCACCGGCCCGCTCCCGACGAACGAAACGAGCACCGATGACGACCGGCACGACCGCGCAACCCGGTGGGCTCACCTGGAGCCTGCGGGGCAAGCGCCCCGAAGATATCCGGGTGGTGGCCGACGACGTGCGTGGCATGACCGCGGAGGCCACAGGCCACGGGGTGCGGGTCTGCGTGGTCGACTCCGGCGTGGAACGGGACCACCCGGCCGTCGGACGGGTGAACGGCTCCTGGGTGGTCGTCAAGGACGACGAAGGCATCCGGGTCGAGAAGACGGACACCGGAGACACCTGCGGCCACGGAACGGCCTGCGCGAGCATCGTCCGCCGTGTCGCGCCGGACTGTGAGCTGCACAGCGTGCGGGTGCTCGGCGAACGGTTCTCCGGTACCGGGGACATCATGCTCGAAGGGCTGCGCTGGGCCGTCCAGCAGGGCTTCGACGTGGTGAACCTCAGTCTGTCCACCACCAGGACCCGCTTCGCCGAGGAGCTCCACGCCCTGGCCGACGAGGCGTACTTCAGCGGCACGGTGATCGTCGCGTCGGCGCACAACACCCCCGTGGAGAGCTTCCCCTGGCGGTTCGCGTCAGTGATCTCGGTCGGCAGCCACGGAGAGGACAACCCCGAACTGCACCTGTACAACCCCCGACCACCGGTGGAGTTCTTCGCCCCCGGCCAGAACGTGGAGGTGGGCTGGATCGGCGGCAAGACCATCCGATCCACGGGCAACAGCTATGCCACGCCCTACATCACCGGGCTCTGCGCCCGAATCCTGTCTCAAGGCCCGCGCATGAAGCCCTTTCAACTGAAGAGCGCGCTCTACGCCTCCGCCGCCAACGTCCACTAGCAAAGGTGCCGCTGTGTCCCATGACTTCCAACTCCCCGGATCCCCTCAGGCGGACACCATCGGCACGTCCGGCGATCCGGTGGCGCTCGAGCTGCTCCAGTCGGTCGTGGACGTGGCCCGCGCCATCTTCGGCGCGCAGGCCAGTTCCGTCTTCCTGCTCGACGAGGAAGCCGGCGAACTGGTTTTCCAGGCGGTTTCCGGCCAGGGCGAGGACTTCCTGGTCGGCCGGCGCTTCCCGGCGGGCCGCGGCATCGCCGGCTGGGTGGCGATCTCTGGTGAGCCGATCGTGGTCGACGACCTCGCCGCCAGCCCGTCGTTCGACCGCTCCCTGGCCCAGTCCACACAGTACGTGCCGGACGCCCTGATGGCGGCCCCGTTGATCCACGGCGACCGGGTGCTCGGCGTGCTGGAAGTCCTCGACCCGACGGAACAGGCTCGCTCCAGCCTGCCCGAGCTCGACCTGCTGTCCCTCTTCGCCGGGCAGGCCGCCACCGCGCTGCGGTTCGCCACGTCACGGCACACCGCCCCGGACCGCATCTCGACGGGTCTCGCACCCCACCGGCGAGCCGCGGCCACTCAGCTGATCCGCGACCTGGAACACCTTCTGCTGGAGGCGCCGGAGCGGTGAGGACACGGGTGCCCCGCTGACAACGTCCGTGAGCAGATGCGTAGTTCCACGGAGGCCGATGGGCCACAACCGAGATGAAGATCAGTTCGGCCCGGAGGGACGCCGGCGTCGCGAAGCCAACCGCTGACACTGGAGCCAGAACTGAGGAGCCCTATGACCGAGCAGAGCCAGCAGCAGGCCGGGGCGCGGACGGTGCGGGGCGCGTTGCGGAGCGCAGGCCCCAGACCATTGGTCGGACGGGAACAGGAGATGGCCCTCCTGCGGTCCGCGGTCGCCGCCTGCGCTGACGGCGCCTCCACCGTCATCGAGATCACCGGCGATCCCGGGCTCGGCAAGACCAGGCTGCTGTCCGAACTGGCTGATCTGGGGAGGGCGGGGGGCCTGTCAGTCCTGTCCGGCCGTGCCTCGGAATTCGAGCAGCAGCGCTCCTTCGGGGTGTTCGCCGACCCCATCCGCTCGTGCTTCGGGCGCCTTACGCAAGCCGAGCACGGGCCCCTCGGCGAGGAGATGGATGCACTGCTGGACCTGGTACTTCCCCACAGCGCGGGTTCTCAGCCCGGACGTCCCCGGTTTCTCGACATGGAGCGGTACCGGCTGCACCATGCCGTCGGCCGGCTCCTGGCGGATGTCGGCGGGAACCGCGGGGTACTGCTCTGTCTCGACGACCTGCACTGGGCTGATGAGGGAGCTGTGGCACTGCTCCACTACCTTCTCCGCCAGCCACCCAGGACCCCCCTGATTCTCGCCTGCGGACACCGCCCCCGGCAGGCGGCGGCGAAACTGCTGGCGTCCTTCCAGCACGCCGCCACCGACTACCGCATGGAACGCATCACGCTCTCCCCGCTGGACCGCCAGGCGTGCGAGCGGCTGCTCGGCGCCACACACACCGCGGGCCAGCGCGACCGGCTCTGCTCGGTCAGCGGAGGCAACCCGCTCTACCTGGAAGTGCTGACCCAACTCACCGTGGACGGCACCGACGCGACGGAGTGTCTCGCCGATCTGCCAGGTACCCTGCGGGCGGCTCTGGCCCGCGAGATCGCTCTGCTGACCGAGGACGAACTCACCGCGCTCCGCGCCGCCGCCGTACTGGGCGATCCCTTCGACCCCATGCTGCTGGGCCCGGTGGCCGGTCTGGCCACCGGGCCGGCTCTGAAGGCGCTCGATGTCCTGGCGGGGATGGACCTCATCAGGTCCGGCAGCCCAGCCGGCCCCCAGCAGGACGCACGCCACCTGCTGCAGTTCCGGCATCCGCTGCTCCGTGAGGTGGTGTCGCGGGACACACCGCCCGGCTGGTGCCTTGCCGCGAACGCCCGAGCCGACGAGACACTGCGGAGCTGTGGGGCAAGCCCTGTCGAGCGCGCGCCCTACGTCGCACGCTCGGCGCAGGTCGGCGACCTCGAAGCCGTTCGCATCCTCACCGAGGCGGCCACCCTCGCCACCCACTCCGCACCGGCGACCGCGGCCGTCTGGCTGCGTACGGCGCTGCAGTTGTCCGCCCCGGACCGCTCCGGGGAGTCGGCCCGGCGCCGGACAGGGATACTGATCGGCCTGGCGAAGGCATGCGGGATGACCGGCGACCTCACCGCCTGCCTCGACGCCCTCGCCCAGGCCCTGGACCTCGTACCGCCGGACCGACGCGATCAGCGCATACCCATCGTTGCTCTCCGGTCGGTGATCGAACGGATTCTCGGAAGTACCAAGGCGGCGAAGCTCGCCCTCACGGACGAGCTCAGCCAGTGGCCGGAGACCGACGCAAGGGCGAATCCGCTTCGGCTGCAGCTCGCTACCGTAGGAATGGCCCGAGGTGACTTCGACGAGGCAAACGGACACCTCGACGCACTCCTGGCCCACACTCCCGCGCCCGTCGACCGCAAGACCCTCACCTCGGTGGCGGCCTGCCGCGCCCTGGGCGCAGCGTACAGCGGGCGGACGGGTCACCTACGGGCGTACGCCTCCGAAGCCGCGGCCTCGATCGACATCATGGAGGACGAGGAACTGTCCACCTTCCTCGACGAGATCGGCCAGCTGGGCTGGGCCGAAGTCCTTGCCGAGCGCCACCACGACGCCATCCGGCACATGACCCGCGGTATTCGCATCGCCAGGCTCACCGGGCAGAGCTACATGATGCCGTACCTACTGCTCTGTCAGTCCTACGCAGAGCAGGCGACCGGCAACCTCGAAGAGGGCATAGCGTCGGCGGCGAGCGCCGAGGAAATGGCCCATCAGCTCGACCGACCGGACCTCATCGGTTACGCCCTGACGCTGCGCGCCGCGGCCACCGCGCTGTGGAACGGGCCGGCCGCGGCCGTCGACACGGCCGAAGGCGCCCTGCGGTCGGTCGGCCGCCGCGGACGCCTGTGGGAGCTGTCCGCCGCGGTGCTCGCCTCCGTCCGCCTCGACCAGGGACGACCTGACGACTGCATCGAACTGCTCCGGACCATCACCGGCACCGACCGGTCGGTGACGACGCACGCTCTCAGAGCCATGTGGTGTTCCACGGCCGCTCAGGCCGAGATGGCCCGCGGTGACGCGGCCGCGGCCCGCGCCTGGGCGGAGTACGCCGCCCAGGCAGCCGCCGCCGTGACGCTGCCGGGACAGTCGGGCTACGCCGCGCTCGCCATGGCTGTCACCCGGGACGACGATCCGTCCGCCGCCGCCGAGCTCTTCTCGACCGCGGCCGAATCCTTCGCAGCCGGCGGCCTGGCCTTGGCGGAGTGCCGCGCACGGCTCCTGCTCGGCAGGGCGCTCACCGCAGCCCAGCGGCTGGACGACGCCGTCACGGCCGTCGGACGCGCGAAGCAGATCGCCGACGCCCACGGCGCGGGGCATCTGAGCACTCTCGCCGTCAACGCCCAGCGTCAGATCGGTGCCCGCCGGCCCCGGTCGGCCAGCGACACACCACCCTATGGAGCACTCTCCGAACAGGAGCACCGCGTCTCCCGGCTGGTTGCCGACGGTCTGTCCAACCGCGACATCGCATCGAGCCTGTTCGTATCGGTCAAAACCGTCGAGGCCCACCTCACCCGTATCTTCCGCAAACTTGGCGTGAGTTCTCGTTCCGCTCTGATCGGCGCCCTCGCGGACCAGCCGACAGCGGAAAACCAGCGCTGGTCTGGGAGACGCTACGAGGCGTCACCGTCTCACAGACTGCCGTAGGAAGCCGCTGAAAGCGTCGTTCGACGCCAGCCGGGGTAACGCCGTCGACCGCGACACAGATACCGAACACGTGGTCACGACTCGTCCAACCGCTGACGAAGCCCCGGTTGTTGCTGATCTGCAGCCGCTTTCAGACCGGCTCAAGGACACCAGGTGGAGGCGTTCGGCACCTGCGGCTCGCGCGACGACAATGTCTTCGACCTCCAGTTCCGACGAGTCGACCGGAGCTACGGCGACCCACTGACGACTGCGTGTCAACGGCACCATCGTGAAGGCCACTGAACCGGAACTCCGCGGTGGCCCCTGCGGGCGACCTTGCAGGCCCCAGCGTCCGATGTACCTTTCCGTCGACGATGTGTTGCCCGGCGTTGCAACTGCCGATGAAGGCGGCATTCAAGATGCCGACGGCCTCTGATGGCGACGCCCCACTCGCGGGTGTTCCGGCGGGGCGGTCGTGTGCGAGGTCGTTTTCGTCGGCGAGGTGCCGGTAGCGGACGATCACTCGGTGAGCAGCTGGTCCGGATGCCCGGCGATCTTCAGGCGGTGGGCGGCATAGTCGGTCGTCTCGGTGGAGGTTGTGCCCGGCATCGTGTATCGCAGGCGGTGCGCTGTTCGAGGGCGCCAGGACGACGGCCTCGTCGTCCGTCTCAGGGTGGGCTGGCCCACCAGCGCGAGCACCACTTCCGCGGTTGACATACCGATCCTGATCCGTGAGGCAACCGGAACCCAACCCATCGTCCACAGACTCCAGTTGTGGCTGTGGTGATCACCCGCCGCATCCTATTCCGTACCACGGCCGCGTAGGGCGACGTGGTGGCCGCGGACCGACTCGACCAGCCTGAGCCGGTTCTCTCCAACGACGGACGTGAAGCCAGTGGCCACAGAGTTGCGGTGCCTGTGCAGGTCGGCACTCGGGGCACTTCAAGGAGAATCCGATGCCTGACACCATCAGCGAGGCCATCGCCGACGAGCAGTACTACGCTCCTCTCGCGACGATGGCCGACCCCGGCCCGCGCTTCGCTCCCACCCGGACACCGTCCGGCTGGCATGGAGCAGACCAAGACATCTGGAAGGTCTGGAGCAACGGGCAGACCCAACGCGCCGTCCAGGGCTGGAAGATCCATGTCTCGGCACAACTCGAGCGCGCCCAGCACGTTCTGGACGTGGTCGCGGACATCTGCTTCGCCGAGAACGTCCCGTTCAAGCATGTCGCCGCCCAGTTCTTCTTTCTGTTCCTCCACCACAAACATGCCCACCGGGCGCAGTCGGGCAAGTTCTGCGCGGTCTATCCGCCGGATACGGAGACCGCGCGACGGCTCATGGACCTCCTTTGCGACGCGTTGGACAAAGAGGAGGGACCCTATGTCCTCTCCGACCGCCGGTACCGGAACTCGCGGACCGTCCACTACCGTTACGGCGCGTTCAGCAGTCGAAGCCGACTATTGCCCGACGGCACCACAGAAGGGATCGTCCGTGACGGCTCGGGGCGCGATGTCGTGGACATGCGCCAGCCCGCCTTCCTGCTTCCCTCCGGCATCAGCGACCCGTTCGTCACCGAGGAGCCGGCAGAGCACCAGGGCCCGATCCTCATTCGCGACTACGAGATCATCAAAGCGCTGCAACCGAGCAATGGCGGAGGCGCGTACAAGGCGCGGGACACTCGCACCGGACGGATCGTCTTCATCAAGGAAGCCCGCGCCCACAACGGCCTCGTCTGGGACGGCACCAGCGCACAGGAACGGCTGCGACACGAGCACAACATCCTCACCATCGTGCACGAAGCCGCTCCTGGAGTGTGCCCCGAACCGCTGGATTACTTCACAGAGTGGGAGCACGACTTCCTCGTTACCGAGTACGTCGTAGGAGAGTCGCTCCGGGGCTGGATCAGCGGCACATCACCGATCATCAGAGCCGGTCGGCCAGCCGAGGAGTTCGCCGCGTACTTCGCCGACTGCCGAACCCTTCTCGGGTGTCTGGAAGAGTCGCTCGACCGACTGCATACCCTGGGATACCGGTTCGGGGACGTCAGCCTGGGAAATGTCATCGTCACACCCGCCGGTAACCCCAGGCTCGTCGACTTCGAGGCCGTGTCAGCCCTCAGCGGACCTCCTGCCGCCATGGGTACCAAGGGATTCGTCCCGCCACCTGGGCTGACCGCCGACAACTCCGATCCGCTCCTGCGGGACCGGTTCGGCATGGCCGCCGTTGCACTCGCGCTGTTCGCACCCTTCCACGAGGTCGCCGAGCGCGCCCCGTCCAACCTCGCACTGCTGCGGCGCGATCTGAGGATCTCGGCCCTGCCCCCGGCCGATCTGTGGACGCGGGCAACAGCGTTCTACCAGCCCGGCGAGGACGGCTCCGCCGGTCTGCCCACCCCCTCCGAAATCGACGCCGATCCCCTGGGCTGCCTCGGCCGGCTCGCCGAGCAAGTGGCGGCGGGGGTGCTCGAGATGTCCGACGTCGGCAGGCATGACTGGGTGTTCCCGCCGTCACCCGAGGCCTTCCACACCAACACCTTGTGTGTCGCTTACGGGACCGCCGGAGTGGTCCACGCCCTGCACCGCGCGGGCCTGCCCATTCCGGAGGACATCGAAAAGCGGCTGCGCCGCGACGCCCTGACTCAACGTGCCAAGCTGCCACCCGGGTTGAGTGTGGGGTCGGCGGGCATCGCCCGGGTCCTGGCCGCGCTCG
Source organism: Streptomyces sp. NPDC001617 (assembly GCF_053596855.1). Taxonomy (NCBI): domain Bacteria; kingdom Bacillati; phylum Actinomycetota; class Actinomycetes; order Kitasatosporales; family Streptomycetaceae; genus Streptomyces; species Streptomyces sp. NPDC001617. The sequence goes on along the minus strand of NZ_JBSFHA010000039.1, from coordinate 33,741 downwards.
GCCACCTGGACGAGGCGATCGACCTCGCGGGGGACGCCGACAGTCACCCCATCACCGCGTCGTCCACCACACTGGCCGGCGGGCAAGCAGGGGTCGGCCTGACCTGGCTCGCCCTCCACCACTTGACCCAGGACGACAGCCACCTGGAGCGGGCCGCCGCCTCCGGTGACGCGATCCTTAGGACCAACGACCTGGTGCCAACGCTCGGCAACCACGATGCCCGTGGGCTGTTCCACGGCCGCTCCGGGCTGGCTCTCTTCCTCTACTATCTGGCCCGCGACACGGGCGATACCTCCTACCTCGAAGCGGGCCGCCGACTGCTCCACGAGGAACTGGACCGCGCGATCTCCCTGGATGACGGCACTTACTCCTTCTCCGACAACGCCGTGATCAAGCGCGCCATGCCCTACCTGGCCGTGGGCGCGGCGGGAGTGGGCATGGCCCTGGCCCGCTATGTCACGACCTCAGCGGACGAGCGTTGCGCCACGGTACTGCCCGGGATCGTCGCAGGCACCCGCATGTCCTGCCCGCCGGGATCGGGTCTGTACACGGGACTCGCCGGACTTGCCTACTTCCTCACGGACTACGCCGAACTGGCTGGCGGCGAGACACGCCGCCAGGACGCCGTCCGGATCGCTACCGGCCTGGTGAAGTACGCCATCCCCCACAACCGTGGCGTCCGCTACCTCGGCGAGGGTTCGCACCGCTTCAGCGCCGATCTGTCCAGTGGCGGGGCCGGGGTACTGCTGGCGCTGCAACGGGTTCTGCACGGCCCCGGTGACGAGCTGTTCACCTTGGACCATGTCGCGCAGCCCCTGATGCCACCACGACCGGACGGCACCGAGTGAAGGACGGCCACGGGCAACTCCGCGGGCGAGTTCCTGCTTGCCTGGCAAATCCGACTACAAAGTATTCCCAAGCCCTGAGCGAATCCGCAAATTCACGGCACTCCAGATTTCCAGAAACAAACCCCAACCGGCACCTACGTACTCATCACGACCTATACTTGCCGAACCGAAAAAGGGAAATATTCATCACACCCTAGGGACGGCTCACTCGACCGGTTATCATGGTGCCGGAAAATCCAAATCTCCACACCAAGAAAATAGGTGATCCCGAATGATTCAGATTCTCGCCCTCCAGGGACTCGACGCCGAACCCGAAAGCGCCTACCCGTGCTTCAGTGTCTCCTGGAGTGACTGGAGCCACGTGACAAACTAGCCTCGATCTTTCTTGAGGGGGCCGCCGACGGAGTCGGCGGCCCCCTCTCGCTTTCGGTGGCTGAGGGTGGGCAGGCTGACAGACCAGGTTGCGAGGAAGTGGTGTACGGGTTCGACCTGATCCCGGGGTTTGCTCCGGCATCAGGATGAGGTCCGCATAGATGAACGGCCACCGGCTGATCTTCGAGGTGCCGAAGCCCGAATGAGATCAGCACGATGACCGCACCCGACAATCTGCCCCTGCACGTCCTTGCCGAGGACAACCTCGCCGCGGCGAGTCCCGATCGGCTGCGCGCGATGGTCAAGACGTTCGCCGACGCACTCATGTCCGCTGAGGCCCACGCCCTCTGCCACGCCGAATACGGCCAGGTCAGCGAGGAGAGAGTCAACCACGGATCGAGCAAGGCGCCGATCGGTTGGTGCTTCGATCGCCGTGGGGGATTCGGGACGCCACGGTCTGAGCCACCGTTCGTGCCACTACAGGTTCGTCACCCGCGCCGGTCGAGGGCGGCACGCGTGATGAGTCCCGCCAGCGCTGAGCGGGACGGCACGGAGGTCTTGCGGTAGATGGCCGACAGGTGGGTTTCGACCGTACGGCGGCTGAGGTACAGCTTCGTCGCGATGGCCGTGTTGCCCAGTCCCTCGGCGACGAGTTCGGCGATCTCCCGCTCACGTGGGGTGAGTTGGTCGAGCTCCGTGGGTGGGCGCGGGGCCTCCTCGGCCTGGGGGCGCACCAGCGCGGCCAGGTCGGACAGCAGGCGAGCGCCGCCACTGTCGGCGATACGGCGAGCCCGCTCCCACATCCTGACGGCGCGCGGACCGTTGCCCGCAGCTTGCAACTGGACGGTCGCCAGCAGCAGGGAGTACGCCTCCCAGAGCGCCGCGCCGGAGGGTGCGTACGCGTTCGCCGCACGCTCGAAGAGGTCTGCGGCCGCGTGGCTGTCGCCCTGGTGCTGGGCGAGCGCTGCCTCGGCGCGCAGTGACGCACCGCGCTGGCCCTGTAGGCCCATCCGGTCGGCATCCGCGACGGCTCGTGCGGCCCAGCGCGCAGCCTGCTCGGTGTCACCGAGCGCGAGGGCGGTGCTGACGAGGGCGTCCAGTTGGCCGGGGCGTATGGAGGGCTGCAACCAGAGCAGTTCGGGACCTCCGGCCTTCAGGATGGCGTCCTGCGCGCGGTGCGGGTCGCCGCTCGCGAGCGCCGTGTGTCCGAGTACGCACCTGGCCAGCAATGCCCACCAGTGGCGGCTCGTGCCGGCCGCGGCCACGGCCTCTTCCGCGGTCGTCAGGGCCATGGTGTCCCCCAGGGGGCGGCGCAGGAGAAGGATCAGCGACTTGAAGCACAGGGTGAAGGCCAGGAGATCGCTGCTGCCGATGGCCCGTGCCACGGATTCCGCCTCCTCGGCCGACTCCAGGGCGGACGGCAGCCGGCAGGTGTTGAGGTGCACGAAGGCCCTGCTGCTCAGCAGGTGCGGCAGGACGTGGACCTGGCCGCTGCGGCGGGCGATCTCCAGGCCCCGGTCGGCGTGGCGTTCCGCGTCGGCGTAGCGCTCCAGCAGCGCTTCCGCCCAGGCCAGCCATACCAGCGATTCGCACAGTTCCGTGAGGTCGGGGTCGGTCAGGCCGTCCGCGAGCCCGGCGGCGGCGTCGGCGAATCGGCGGGCCGCCGTCGTCTCCCCCTCGTAGGCCTCTCCCAACGACCCCAGCGCCAAGGCCCCCATCTCTCCCATGATGTCGCCGTGGGAGCGGGCTGTCGCGAGCGTCCGTTCGATGTCGTCGCGTACGTCGGGGTAGGAGACGGTGTTCAGGGCGGCCATGCCCAGCGCGAGTCCGAGGGAGACCGCCTGGCGGGGCTCGGGGCCTGGGCTTCGGAGCAGTTCCCGCTGCAGTAGGGCGATCGCTTCCGGGGAGTGTCCGAGGTGCCGTTCCATCGCGGCGCACAGCGATATCGCATCCCCGCGCAGCGCTGTGTCGTCCGGTCCGGATCTGCTGATCAGTCGGTGGAGCAGATCGCGGCTCTCCCGCAGGCTGCCGCCCACGGCGAGTGCTCTGGCGCGCGCCAGCGTCAACTCGCCGCGCTGCTGCGCGTGTGCGGGCGTCTCCGGCATGAGCCGCAGAACGACGTCCAGCAGACGGGCCGCGGTCGCGGGGGCTGTGTGGGCGAACTGGGCGGCAGCCTCGCGCAACACCGCCGCCGACGCCGGATCCCAGCCGACCAACGACATCTCGACGTGGTGAACCCGCTCGGCGGCGGAGGCACCTGCCAGCGCCAGTTCGTCTGCCGCGCAGCGGTGAATCTCAGTGCGGCGTGGTTCGGGAGTGTTCTCGTAGACCAGTGCCCTCAGCAGCGGGTGACGCAGAGCCCAGCGGCCGTCGGACCCTCTGCGCAGCAGATCGCGCCGCGTCAGTGCACCGATGCAGTCGTCGAGTTCCTCCGCCGTGGTGAGCCCGGTCGTCAGGCGCAGCATCGCCGGCTTGGCATGGTCGCCTAGGACCGCAACTGCTTCGAGGGTACGGCGCTGCGCTCCGGTCAGCGCGGTCAATTCGTCCAGGAGCAGCGATCCCAGTCCGCCCGGCACCCCGGACGCGGTGTCGTCGTGGGCCCGGACAGCGGTGCCGTGCAGCGACGCGCCATGCCGGTAGGCGTGCAGAAGGGAGAGGAGATAGAGGGGGTTGCCCCCGCTGGCATCGTAGATCTCCTTCGCATCGGCCGGTGGCAGGTCGGAGGCCAGCGTCTTGATCGAGTCCTGCTCGGGCAGCGGGCGCAGCGGCATTGGCAGTACGGCTCCGCTGTCGACGCCGCGTGTCAGAGCGGCGGTCAGCGAGTGCGGCGTCTGCCGTACTCGACGGGCCATCACCAGGAGCACACGCCCGCGCACTGGATGCCGGATCACATGGTCCAGCAACTCCAATGACGCAGGATCCGCCCAGTGCACGTCGTCCAGAACCATCACCAGCCCGCTCCGCTCCCCGAGCCTGGTGAGCACCTCCGCTACAGCACGGTAAAGGCCGAATCGATCGCGGTTGCCCGGCGTGGCACCCCGCACGCTGTCGATGCCGCGCAGCACTGGCGCCGCCGCGCCCACCAGGCCATCCAGGTCGAGAAAGGCATCGGCGTCGGCGAACGCGTCCGTGAGCATCTGGAACGGAGTGTGCCACTCGTACTCCGTGGCTCTGCCGCGCAGCACGGTCAGCCCACGCTGCCGCGCCCGCGCGTATATCTCGCTCAGCAGCCTGCTCTTCCCCATGCCGGCGTCTCCGGCAATGTCGACCACAGCGGGAACGCCGTCCCGCCCCAAACTGCCGATCGCCGAGTCGAGGCGCTTCAGTTCCTCAGCTCTGCCGACCAGCATCGTCACTGTCTCGTCCATCGCTGACACCAGCGTGTTTCCATCCCTCCCAAATCAGTATGATCATTCCCTAGCCTGCGCGTTTCATCTGGGGTCGCGTCCAGATCATGATCGGAAAAGCGCAAGTGCCTTCTGAGCTGCAACGATGAGGCTTGTTTAAGGTCCCAGTCGTTCCAGCAGTAAGGCACTTTCTGCGTGCACACTACCCGGTCACGCCCCAAGCTCGTCGTCAGCGCCGACGGGCACGGGGTGGTCAGCCATGCTGGCTCGCGTCTACTCGCCGATCTGGCCGACGCCACCACGCTGACCAGCGCCTTCTCCGATGCTCTGTGCCGACTGCGGCCTCGTGGGACCGGGCACGATCCCGGCCGCGTCGCGGTGGACCTGGCGGTGACGCTCGCCGACGGCGGCGAGGCGATCGCCGACCTGGCCGTGCTGCGCGACCAGCGCGACGTGTTCGGTCCCGTCGCCTCCACTCCGACCGCCTGGCGGGTACTGGCCGGCATCAACACCGCGGCTCTGAACGCCCTGCGGCAGCGCGGGCCAGAGCCCGCGATGTCGCCTGGCTGCAAGCCGACGAGACCGGACACGCCATACCCGCCTCGCAGGCCGGAGGGCGTGAACTGCCCGGTCTGGTCCTGGACATCGATGCCACCCTGGTCACCTGCCACTCCGAGAAGGAACAGGCCGCCGCGACCTACAAGCGTGGCTTCGGCTACCACCCACTGCTCTGCTTCCTGGACAACACCGGCGAGGCCCTGGTCGGGATCCTGAGGCCGGGCAATGCCGGAGCGGTGCGACACGAGGTCGCACAGTTTGAGTGGTTGCACCGATTGGAGGTTCGACTGATGTCGAAGGTGTAGACCCGGGCCAGTGTCCAAGGCCCGTCCCCGCTTCGACGTGCGTCACTGGCAACGGTGGGGTGCGGAGCTCGAAGAAGACGCCCAAGGGTTCCCGATCCGTCCGGGGGCCACAGGCAAGGGGAAGACCGGACGGGTGAACGCGAGTGAACCCCTGATGATGCCTCGTCACGTTTGGGCTTCGCCAGACGGAAGTCTTCAGCGGAGTGCAGGGACTGGCCGCTGAGAAGCGGCGGGTGCCGGTCGGACAGCGAACCGCCGACCGGGAGGACACCACCGTCCCCGGGGTATAAGGGGCGCCCACCCCGGTCAGGGCTGATGCGTTCTCAGTCGGCGAGATGGGTCGATCGCCTACATATGCGCCACTGTGGTCGGTTCGCCCGGTTCAGCAACGAGAGACGCGACCCCTGATGATCAAGGTTCTCGAAGCCTTTGATCACGAACAGGGGTCGCGTTCGCGTGCCATCCTCCCTGATCGGTGTCCTGCAGCGCCACTGCGCGGACACCGATTCCACCTGCCCGGAACCGTCACAGCTCACCTGCCTGGCGGATGTGCTGGGCCGGATCCCCGATCCCCGGCGGGTCCGGGGCCGCCGCTACCGCCTGGGCTCCCTGCTTGCGCTGTGCATGATCGCCGACCTCGGCGGAGCCACATCCCTGGCGGCCATCGCCCGCCACTGGCCCTGGACCGGCGAGATATCCGCCGCCCTTGAACGGCTTGCGCTCCTGCCGAACCCCGGCTGACCAGCGGATTCGCCTGTCCCTACAAGAAGAGGAACCAGCCCGGAGCAGTGGGACCCGGCGTCCACCCGAGGCGACACTCGGGCCCTCGGAATGCCCGCCATCAGCCACTGAAAGCGAAACGGTCCACCGACTCCGTCGGCGGACCGTCATGCAAGATCGAGGCTAGGCGGGGTAGCAGCAGCACGACGGGGGCCAGGAGGCCGTAGCCTCACGCTCGGGCTTTGCTGCCGGGCCGTGCATGCTGATCACGGACAGTGCGCTGAGATCGAGGTCACTGAGGTCGTACTCGTCCTCAGTGGTGTTGGTTTCGTGGCGGTCAATCACCTTGGGCATATCTGTCCAATCCATTGTTGTAGTTGTGCAGCACGCGAACTGACGTTCAATCGCATGACCACCTTCCAACATGCGACCTTGTCCGGCATCGGTAGAAGTACCTAATCCGAGTACGCGATCAGCCGCACGGCCCTATCGTTCCCTTGATTTTTCGGCGACTACCCGACACGACACCGACCGAGCCAGTTTCTCGATCAACGAGCTCCCGATTGAGTCCGATCCGGGCTCGGCGCCCCCCGATGCGCGTACATGCGCTTGCCCAGGTCAACGTGGATCGCGAGTACGCGGTGCTCGGCGAATTGCTGAGGTCTGGCCGACTGGGGACGGCCCGTCGCGCCCTCGGCCTTGGCGCTCTGGCCATGCGACACATCACCGGGATACGGGTCGGCCGACCGGCAGCAGATAGGCAAGCACGTCATCGATGCCGTCCAACATGAACAGCTCGTGCGCGACGTCGTCATAGAAACCGCCCACCACGCCCAAGGACAACCCTGTGGCCGCCGCCGTGAGGGCCAGGTTCTGGGCGAGATGTCCGGCCTCCAGGTAAGCGAACCGCAACGCACGCAGCCCGTAGCTCGCTCGTAGCGCACCAAGTTCGACGTACAGGCCGACCAGCGCGGGAAGCGTCGACACGTCGACGTGCTGATCGGACGAGTTCTCGTGCCGGAACCACATGGACGCAGTCACGAGTTCGTCGGTTGTCGGAGCCGCCGCGATCGGCAGCAGCGTCCTGGTCGTCGGCTCCAGTTCGTACATGCCCGGACGCATCCCGGCGACGTCGCGGACGATGAGCCGCAGGCGGGCGACGTACTGTCCGCCGGCGCTCGGGTACGGGCGACGACTTTGGCCCCGGGCATCAGGTTCGGCACGGCCGATGTGGGCCGACCACAGGAGTGTGCCGAGGTCCTCTGCGCTCGTGGGGCCGCGGAGGTCCCCACGCCCGCTCCGCCGGCGGGTCATGGCCTCGCCCAGTGGCATGGTCTGCGGCTCTCCGGCCGTCAGTGCCAACGAGGGTCCGATGAACGGGTCGGGTGGGGACTGCTTCGCGACCCACGGTGGCTTTCTCGGCTGCTGCCACTCCATGCGACTCGGTGCGAAATTGCTGGCGTCGAGGTAGCGGCGGTCCACGGCGCCGGGGTGGTCAGCGAAGTAGTCGGTAGTGCCCTCCGGGGCGAGGAGGGACGAAGCGATGAACCAGCAGAGCGAGCGCTCCTCGTCGGGCACCACCCCCATCCGGTTCAGCAGCATGTGCAGTTGCGAGGACCACACCTGGAGCCAGCGTGCCCGGCTGACCGCTTCGTCCGCCTCCAGGCGTGAGCGTGCCGTCGTGATGCAGGCAGCCCACTGGTCACGCAACTGCGTACCGGAAGCACGCGACGCCTGGATGTCGTGCCAGCGTCGGGCGACGGCTGCGGACTGAGCTGCCGCCGCGTCGAGTGCCGACCCCTGGACCGTCACCGGTGCCAGAGTCGTGATGTCGGCGTATCTACGCCAGTTGATCACACTGCGACGCAGCCACCGGACGGTATCGAGCAGGTCGAGGTCCAGCGCCAGCGCGGTGGCCAGAATGAAGTCCGTGGCAGCGGCCAGTCGTTGGGCAGGGCCAGTGGTGCGTTCGACAGCGGCTGCGGCGATCCTGCTGGACTGGCAGAACACCTCTTCCGCTACCTGCAGCGCAGCGGCGCCGCCGTACCGCTCGGTCTCCGGCTCATAGACGGCCTCGCACACCTCACCATGCCCACGCAGGGCCTTCGGATCGCCCGTCGCCCGCCAGTAGGCCTGCTCGACCCGGTCATCGACCGGGTACGGCGCGGTCCGCACGGCTTCGGTCAGCTGCTCATGCAGCTCCTTCGTGGTCGCCGGGTCGGCTCCCAGGGCTCTGATGCGCAAGTGGGGGCCGTTCTCGGCGTAGCGAATGAAGAACCACTCCTCGATCCGGCCGGAGTTGCGCAGTGCCTCCATCAGCGGTGTCAGGGTTGCGGTGATGAAGGTATCGGTGTGCACGGGTCGCCAGTACAGATAGCAGTACAGGCTGCTCCAGGTCGCGATTCGGGGCGAAGCGGGGGTCACTGCCATGAGAAATCCTCCGGATCGGTGAGGTCGTAGCAGAAGTCCAGGGCCCGAGGGCGGCCGATGAGCAGCATGTAGATGCTGTCCTCTCCGGCGTCGGCCTGCACCGCGGCTTCGGTGTCCGGCTCGTTGAAGCTGCGGACCGGACGGCAGAACAGTCCCGACGCAGCGGCTGCGGAGCAGACGTGCTGGGCGGCCGCCCCTGCGGTCATCAGCGTGTTCGCGTAACCGTCCGGGCCCTGCCCGCGTACCACGTTGTCCACATCGGTGGTGATCACCCAGACCACGTTCATGCCGGTCACGTCGACGTCTGCCCAGCCGAATCGGAACGCCGACTGGATCCGCTCGGTTGCTTGTCCCGGCTGGAGCAGGACCAGTCCGTCTTCGCCCAGTTCGTAGAGTCCGTCTTGGACCCCGGACACCCCGCGGACAGCGAGCCGGTGCCGGAGCTCTCCTCCACCCGGTCGGCCGGCCAGCGAACCCGCCGGCGGGCGGCTGTCCAGGATCAGGCGGCGCAGGACGTCGGCAGGCAGGGGCCTGGGATCGGCGGACAGGCCCCGAGGGCTCAGTGCCCCGCTTCGTGCGGCTAGGATCTGCTGCCAGGGCCAGGTCGAGGCTGCGCTTTGACGGAACGTCACTTCTGTCACGACGCCTGACGGTCCGCCGGCGCCCCGGGGCAAGGCGTGCCCGGCCAGCCCTGAGGCGCGGCCCGCCTCGACGAGGGCGGAACTGAGGTGGCCGGCCTCCAGCAGGGCAATTGCGTCACGCAGGGTGCCGTACCCGTCGGACAGCCGATGGGGATCGACGGTCAGTTCGACGGTGACGGAGGTGATCGTCGAGGGATCAGGCAGCCGTCGTTCTCCTTCGAGCACGAGTCTGACCGGATCGATCGGCCACTGGTCTCCGCCCAGCCGCAGTGCAGTGTCCGTGAGGTACACGCAGCGCGGAGACGGGTAGGCCCGGTGGTCGTTGTGCAGGTTCCAGGGCTCCCAACGGCGGGGGGCCAGTGCCACGGTCAGCGTCCGGACCAGGGCCGGGCCGAAGGACGGGATGTCGGCGAGGCTGCCCAGGGCCACGGAGTGCGCAGGTCGGTGTCTGCCGGGGCGTACGGTTCGGTTGGTGACCTGGATCGATTTGCCCGGGCCGTGCGCATAGGCGGCCGCGAGCGCGGTGCGCGTGGGGTCGGTCATGGTTGCTGCCCGTTCAGGGAAAGGGATGAGGGTCGAAAGGCAGGTCCTCGTAGCGGGGGCGGGCGGGCAGGCGGCCCAGTTGCCACGGCACATCCAGCAGCCGGGGCAGACCGCGGGTGCGGCGGTGGACATGACCGAAGGTCATCGGCAGCGCTCCGGGCACGAGCACCTTGGCAGCTTGCAGGCCGAGGGCGTCGCGCACGACCGGGTCCGTCTGGTCGACGACGACGACGTCCATGCCGACTCGTACGACGTGGGCAGCCATCTCCGTCAGCAGAACTCCGAGATCCGGCACAGGTCGTGGCCTTCCGGGCCAGATCTGGTGCCAGGGTCGGGGTGGCCTTTTGTCGGCCAGCAGGAACTCGAAGCGGGAACGGGCTTCGGGCAGTGTGAACAGCCCGGTGTGGTCTTCCATGTGGGCCACTCGCTGCGGCTCGTCCAGCATCCGCCGCAGTCGGTCCCGGTCGAACTTGTCGGGCGACATACGTGCCTGTTCCGCCGTGACTTCCAGGTTGACGACCACCTCGACGACGGCGGACCGGATGGCCTCCCGGGGATCTGGATGGGCTCCGGCCGCAAAGAACGCCTGCGGGGCAGCGGACTCAGGGTCACGGCAGAGCACGAGGGATACCACTGCGGGAACGCCGAAGTCGTTGCTGGAGTCGAAGAGCAACAGGTCGTAGCCGAGGGCATCGAGGCGATCGACCGAGTGGCTCACGAGTGGGTCGTCGTCAGGCGGCGCGACCCGAGCCAGGGGTGTGCGCGCATACCAGGCCATGAGGAACGCGTCCCGCTCGGCGACCTCGAGCAGGCCGTAGAGCACCGCCTCCTCGAGGCTGTTGCCGAGACCGCAGCCGTTGGAGCTGTCCAGGACGAATTTCGGCGAGTCTCCACCGGCCCGCCCTTGGGGAAGGCCCCAGTAGGCCATCTCCTCGGGCACTGCCAGCGCTCGGTCCTGGCCCATCGACCAGCCGTACACCCAGGTCGTCACCATGTCCGGGGTGTAGCGGGCGATCTGGAACTCCGGCAGTTCCTCCAGGTGCGGTTCGTGCAGCCCGAGCTGAGCGGGATCGATCGCGCGCTGCGGTCCGAGCTCGGCGAAGCTGCCGCGCAGCACGGTGCGTTTGCCACGCGGGACCATTCCGGTCATCCGCTCCACGGCTTCGAACAGCGCGATTCGTTCAGCGTCGGCGAAGGTCAGCGCGCGACCGTATCCGCCGTCGCGCTGCTCCCAGTCGCCGACCACTGCAGCCTGGGCGAGGGCCAGTGGGTACTTCTCCTGGCGGGACAGACTCGCCACGGGGCCCAGCCGCCAGTCGTGCAATGCGGCACTCAGCCGTGCTTGCGTCGTGGCTGGGTTGTCCTGACGTAGCCGGTAGGGATCGGTCAGCGGTCGCGGGGCAGGGACGAATCGAGCACGCTCCGGTGTGTCCTCGGGCAGCGGCCCGCAGATCGAGCAGCCACCGCGGCGTGGCCTGGCCCGATGGGTGGAGCAGGTCCCGTCGTGTGTGCGGACCGCCCACATGGTGCCCGACGAGCGGGCGGGGTCGGCGAGGGCATCAGCGACGAGGGCTGCCAGCAGGGGCATCGCGGTCGGTGCGGACACGCCGCCGAGAAGCAGATCACCCTGGTTTCTCGGAGTACGGCCGCCGATGGTCGCGAGTCGTTCCACCTCGACACAGCCCAGGCAGGCCGGAGCACCACGGTGCAACAGCGGCCCCACCAGTGCTGTGGATCCGTCGACCCGGACCGGCAACAGCGTGATTCCGGTCCGCCAGGCGTGGGCGGACAGGGCTACGGCCTGATCGGGGGTCCAGTCGTCCAGTGCCACCACCGCGACGGGTCCGGTGGCAGCCAGAGCCGTATTGAGATCCATCACCGGCCACGGCAGCCCGGCGTCGGCCATCGCGGTGGCGAGAAGGCCGCCCAACTGCGCCGTATCCTGAACGGTACCGGTCACGGCGACACCTCCAGGGTGACGAACCCGGCGACCGCCAGCGCCCGGGTCAGGCCACTGTTCGGTGCCACCGGCGTGGCGGACGGTGCTCGGGCACCGAGCAGTCGACGCAGCCCATGCTGCAGCGTGTCTTCCCGCTCGAACGCGGCTGCGGGCCAGATCCACGCATCTTTCTGCCAAGGCGCGGAGTCCGACGTGTCCATGGCGGGCACCGGAACGGCGCCACAGGGTGGATGCACTGTTGCCGCCGGATCACCGCCGACGGCCCGCCATTGCAGCGTCCCTGCTGCCGCCAGTGCGCAGAAGGCCGCCGCGTCTGCTGCGGTGCCTTCCACAGCCCATCCCAACAGCGCGGTTTCGCTCCGCAGTTCGGCGTGGTAGGCGCCAGGAGCCAGCTGGTCTATTCGAAGGTCCGCTTGGACGCCGAAGCGGAGCGTCACCGCCTTGAACCAGCGGCGGGCATCAGGGGACAGCGCCCACTCCTCCTCCACCGTGCCTTCCGGACGAGGGTGGTGTGTGTGCACCAGACGGCGCAGCCGGACGCCCTCGGCGTGCCTGGTGCCGGCACCCACCACGGCGGGGGCGCCACGGTCCAGGACGGTCAGGTGCTCCGCGGCACCCATGGCGCAGTTCAGCCGAGCCGTGGCGGTATCGGTGCCGATGCCGCAGACGACCGCATCGCCGATGCGGCACTGTGCCAATCCGGCCGGCAGTTGCGGCAGGTCGTCGACTGCGAGCACTGGCAGCACGCCGGTCTCGGGGTCACTCAGGGCCTCGACCTGGGTCAGCACAGTGTCCCGATCGGCCGGTCCGCCTACGAACGGCTTGGCCTCTCCGGAGACCAGCCACGGGTGGTACTCGGCGCGCAGTGGATCGAGGCGGGCGATGAGGGCTGTGGGGTAACCGAGCGTGGACGGCGCTGCCGGCGAGGCGGCGAAGGTGTCTTCACCGGGGTCGAGCAGGCCTGCGATCGCGCACACCAGACGATGTGCTGCGGCGCCGCCGACCAGCGCGGCCAGGACAGCTGGGGAGGGGAGCCCGGCGGACAGCCCGATCCGGTCGGTGATCGCCTCGGCGTCGCGGTGTACCGACACCATGGTTCCCGCTGGGGTGACGAAGCCGACGTCGCCGCCGACAGATGCCGCCACCGACACCTCGCCGGTGGAGAGCAGGACGGGGGTGGCCGACTCCTGGCTGCGGCCGTCCGGTACGAGGATCTGCACCCCGGCACCGGTGAGGGCCCGGGCAGCAGCGGCGGCGACCGGGCCACTCCCTGCGACAAAGACCCCTTCGGAGCGGATCCGCTCCCAGGCGCCGACGGGGTCCGGTGCGACGGCCGCCAGCCAACTGGCGATCCGTGCGGGGGGTCCGGCGGGGTCGCCGGAATCACCCCAGCCCGGGGGTACTTCGACCAGCATGTCGTGTTCGCGCAACTGCTGTGTCAGCGTGACAATCGCGGTCCGGACCGCCGGGCTGGGGGCGATGTCCAGCAATTGTTCGTGAGAGCGGCCGTCTGCCAGGGCCACCGAGACTGCCTGCCACAGCCGCCACAGTCCCGCAGCGCCGTTCATGGTGAAACTGGACTGCGCCCCCCGCACGTGGATCCCGTCGGGAACCGGGCTGGCGTGCACGATCGGGCGCAGGCGTAGCACCGCGGTACGATTCACGGTCGCGTTGGTCATCGTGTCCGCCCTCCCGTCGCGCCGGTGCCTGTCGAAGCTGCCACATGCCTTGCCAGGCTTTCCTGCCAGGTGATCCCGGTGAGGCGTTGGACGGCCTCGCTGAACAGATAGGCGGCCAGATACCGTTCGAGCGGCGTGACATCGCACAGCGCCAGCAGCAGGTAGAGCATGTTGGTCGCGAATCGGTACGGCCCGAAGTTCTCCGCCATGCCAGGCATGTTCAGGAAGTCGAGTTTTCTCAGTTCGGTGTGGTAGGGGCTGTAGCTGGTCCGCATCTGCTCATCCCAGCGACGGACAGTCTCCGGATCACCGATAGCCCGCGCCTGCTCCGTGTACCCATTCCCGAGGACGAGCGGGAGTTCGCCCCGCTCGAACGCGGACGTGCAGACCGCCAACGCGGGCTTGACCCACCTGTTCCAGGCCGGGGCGATCGGGTCTTCGGCACATCCCTCGACGGTGGTTATCCGGGCGACATGGTCGGTGATCTGCTCCGTCCGGCTCCGCCATGCGTGGTCAAAGCGGCTCCGCAGCTTTCCGTCGGAGTCGTTCAGATGCAGGAAGTCTTCCAGGTGGGACCGGAACGACTGGCTCCCGCCGAAAAGACCGAGCGGGTAGGCGGAGGCGTGGACCGCCATGGCGGTGACCGTGAGCCACACTCTGTTCGTCGATGAATTGCCGTGTTCGATCAGCCATTGGGCGGACTCGGCCACGGGCTCCATTCCCGCGCGCAAAAGGTTCGCACGGCAGACCACGGCGGCGGGAGAACCAAGCAGATGAAGAACATGACTTTCGTCTGCGGGCTCGATCCTTACCGAGTTGTTCGGATGAATCGGCTCGTAGGGCCCCGCCACCAGATCCGCACGGCCGCGCAGTACCGCCTCCCGCAACAGCACGGAGGCGTCCTGATCGGATTCGGAGGGCCGCGATGCGAGGTGCTTGCGCAGCGTTTCGGCTGCCACCTCGGCCGCCTCGCTCACCTGGTCCCGCCGACCGGTCATCCTGATCCGCAGATGGGGGCCGTGCAGCCAGTGTCGCTCCAGGTGGACATCGAGCCCCGCCATCTGCGCCTGGCGTGCGGCCGGCAAGACGGCGTCGTAGAGCAGGGGTACCTTCTCCGCCGTGTGGTAGTAGCAGGCCACGTCGACCGCCAGGGGGGATGCAGGTGTCACGGGTGACTCCGATAGGTTTCGGTAACGATCTCGACGGTGCGCGCGCCGGACTCCGGCACTGGCAGGGCTTCCTCGATGATCAGACTGTCGGGGTAGCGGGCCAGGGTGCGCGACAGGCAGCGCAGGTGCAGGGCACTACCGAGGTCCACGTACTGGGACTTGGGCTGTGCGAAGTAGGACATGAGCGCGCTCGTCCCGGCGGCGTCCTCGGGAGCTGCTGCAGAGACGAAGATGTGCTCGGGGATGCCGAGCAGGGCCCGCCAGCGGGACGCCACCTGCACAGGTGACCCCTTGTCCAGCTCGGCACGCCAGGCGTGCACCATCTCCCTTGGAAGCCGCCACTGGGCACGGGAGAGGATCACATCGCGGTAGCGCAACCGGGGCCGGTACCGGATCCGGCCCATGGCGGTCTCACACTCCCGGCTCGGCGCCAGCTTCCCAAGGGACACGTAGCCCGACCCCAGATCGTTCACCAGCGGCATCCAGCGGCCCGGCAGCACGAACGGCACGAGGAAGCCCAGGTACAGAACACTGATCAGCTCGCCCGTGGCGGCGACACGCAGCCGCAACTCGTCGCTGCCGGTGTCGTGGACCAGTTGCAGATGCTCCGGCTGAAGCGTCGCCCAGGCCGCAGCCTCGGATACCTCGTCAGCCACCAGTCGAGGATGGAGATTGGCGTTGAACCCGCCCACCGGGCGGATCTGGGCGACCCGTTCCCCCTCGCCGAGTGCTCCGGCGATCTGCGCCGACACTTCCTGCTTCGCGCTCGGGTCCAAATAGTCGAGGAATCGGCTCGTGTAGCGCCCCCAACCACCGTAGACATGGTTGACGCACAGGCGGGTGACGACGCCGTCCTGGACCGGCTGCACGAACACCCCGTACGAGGCGGGCCGCTGACCGAGCCAGGAAGGCGTTCTGCGTCCGGCATCATCGACCAGCTTCTCCGGCAGCACCACCTCGCCGTCCACTCCGGCGACCGGAACGGCGGAGGCCAACTCGGCGCGCAGACTCAGCAGATCGCGCACCTGGCGGCTGACAGGCTGCCGGTCTTCGGGGCCGGGGAACGTGCCGTCCACGTCCAGTTCGTCACATTCTTCCCATATCTCGGCGATCTCGTCGGCGAAATCGGCAAGCGAGTCACAGATCCCGCCGACGCCGAATCGTGCGACGAACCGGTCCCGTGTCATTCGGCGGACCACTGCGTACCCGTCAAACAGTTCGAACAGGGGGCCGAGTCTGGCAATGTCAGGTAGGGCTTTGCTGCCGTGACCGGCACCGAGCGCCATCACCGCGGGAATGGCGACATCCTCGGTGAGCGGTACCCTGGGGCCCTTGGGTGTCACCCCGAGCAGCGAGAACGCCGCCGACCAGCGGGACCGGATCCGGGCCAGGCATTGGGGTCGGCACTTGGCGGGAAGTTGCGCGTACCTCTCGGTGTCGAATGCGATGTCGGCAAGGATCCCGGCCAGCTCGATGAACCCGATGCCGATCAACCAGCGGGATGCCTCGCGGACGACGTCTTCCGCCTGAGGATCGAACGGAGACGCCGGCTGGAGCAACCCCTGGTCGATAAGCGCGGTCACGTAGGCCACCGCGGCGCGCTCAGCCTGTTCCGGCGAGCCGGGAAGCCGGGAAGCGATACCGGCGGCGAGGTCGTGCGGCCGCAATGCGCCGCCGACCCCGACACGGGCAAGCACAAGGCGCAGCGGTGCGGTCAGCGGCGAGGCCATCTGCTCCTCGCGGACCAAGCCGGGGGGAGCGTCGTCAACCGGAGATGGTCGACGGTAGAACAGCTGCGCCCCGTCGGAGCGCAGGCCGGGAGCGAGCCGGTAGTCCAGTATGGAGCGCACCTCCTGACGCTCGAGAACTGCCTGGACCAGGGCGTCCAGCAAATACCGCTGCACTTGGGCCACAGCGAACGGATCGGTGGGACGCGGATCGTGTCCGCGAGGGTCTTCTTGCCATCGGCCCCAACCAACGTGCGAGAACCAGGACAGCGGGTTCGTCTTGGTGACGGCGCGCATCGCGTACCGCAGCACTGTGGCCTCGGACTTACGGGCCTGTTTGTCGGGTTCATCACCTTGGGCAGCCGTACGCTGCACCGCGCGTTGCAGATCCTCGCTGATCAGCGCAACGGCGCGCTGCAAATCCTCGCTCTGGCAGAGTCTGGCCAGCGCACTACGGTCCGTCCGCAGAGCCGACCCGGCAAGTACGTCGAGCTGGTCACCGATCCGGTCGATCTCGTCACGTGCGGACAACCAGGCGTCCAGCAAAGGCAGCTGTAGGTTCAGATCTGCAAGGGCAGTCCGCAGTGTCCCGCGCGGTGATCGCCGGTTGTAGACGTCCCGTCGCAACGGCACCAGCACCCGGCTACGGACATCTCCTGGTGCGGCGCCGGCACGGTCGTGCAAGGTGTCGCCAAGCTCACGTCTGACTCGTTCGCACCAGAGGGTCAGTTCGACTAGCCGTCCGACGCACTCGCGGTACACGGTCGCGTTCGGGGAAGGCTCCGGAGCAGACAGCGCCACGGTTCGGACCAGCGCGTACGGCGCCACTGTCACCGCTCCTGGAGAGTCGACGGGCACATTCGCCAACCCGACTGTCGTGTCAGTCATCCAGCCTCCTCAGCCTGCCGGTCGGTGAGTGCCATTCAGCGCACGGCGTCACGGATCTTGGACGGATCTTGGAAGGCGACACTTGCCGCCGACCGGCGCGGCCGCATCAGTAGAAATGCCTAATGTCATACGCACGTCTCACACGTATCCGGCTCATCCGCTGATTGCGTAACCGATTCAGTACTTCTACTGATGTCGAACAAAACTCAGGAGCCGGACAGTGGCCGTTAAATGTCACCCCTTGGCCGGACCCATTCGTCGGGCATACGTGACGTCTACCTGTGAAGAGTCCGGACACCTCGTGTCCGGGCGAGACGAAAGGAGAGCTCCATGCCCCAGATCCTCGAAACCAGCACCGTCGAAGACGAGTTCAACCTCGACGACCTCGACCTCAGCTCGCTGAAGGTGGTCAGCATGCACGACTCCACCGGGCTGCCCGAAGGAGGCGCCTCGCTCATGTACAGCAGTTGCTCGTGCTGCTTCCGCGCCTGAGGTGAGGGGCTCGGGCGTGCCGCCGCTTGTCCTGTCGGCTGCGGCCGGCCGGGCCTCCAACTCCACGAATTGAGCCGGTGCAGAGACGCCGGGCCGGTCGAGGCCGATGCGCGGGACCACCAGCCCGCCAGGATCGCCTCCACCACTGCATCGGGCACACCGTCGACTCCATCAGACCCGGAGCGGTTCACGATTACCGCGGTGAAGTTACGTAGTCGTTTTACGTATTTACGCGGACCCCCACCGGCAGGCGTTGTGCCAGATTCCGATCCGTACAGGGGTGGCGGTGCACAAGCCCGTGGGTCCGGCGAACTCCTCTGTGATCGTTCCGGAGGTGAACCCAGACATGAGCCACACTGATCCGGGCAGCGCGGTGCGCTTGTACGTACGGGCGGTGGGCCGTCGGCACCGTGCCTGTCCAGGGGCCCGCCAATGATTTCGACGGTGTACCGAAATCATTGGCGGGCCCCTGGACAGGTGCATGTTCTTCACCCACCGAGCCCTGGAGGGCCGTGCCGGTCCATCGGCGCAGATGCCGCACGCGAGTTTGTCTCCGGCACGGGGCCGCCGCGTCCGCACTGCCCACCGTCGGTTTCTCAGCACGGTCCGGGTGGTCAGGCCGGCCCCGTCCTCCGCTCCTCAAGGGGTCATGACCAGGCAGACGTTGTGCCCGCCGAAGCCGAAGGCATTCGCGATGGCGGCGTCAAACGGACCCCGTCGTCGCTCCCCGGTCACGATGTCGAGGTCGATCCGGGGGTCCTGCTCGTCGAGATTGATCGTCGGTGGCATGGCCTGCTCGCGCAGGGAGAGGACGGCCGCGAGTGCACCGAGGGCGCCGGCCGCGCCGAAGAGGTGGCCGGTCATGGACTTGGTCGCCGTGACGGGCGGTTCGGCGCCGACGACGTCGGTGATGGCACGGGCCTCGGTCAGGTCTCCGTGCAAAGTGGCGGTCGCATGCGCCATGACGAGGTCGATGTCCCGGGAGGCGAGTCCGGCGTCGGCGATAGCGAGCCGCATGGCGCGGGTCTGGCCCTCGGGATGTCCGGCGGTCATGTGGTGGGCGTCGGAGGTGACGCCAGACCCGGCAAGCCGGGCATGTACGTGGGCGCCGCGGGCCGCGGCGAACTGGGCGCGTTCCATGACCAGTACAGCCGAGCCCTCACCGATGACGAAGCCGTCCCGGGACCGGTCGAAGGGCCGGGACGCCTGTTCCGGAGCGTCGTTGCGGGTGGAGTGCGCGGTCGCCTGGGCGAAGCCCGCGAGCGGCAGGGGATGCAGACAGGCCTCCGCGCCGCCCGCCACCACGACATCGGCGCGCCCGAGCCGGATCAGATCCATGCCCAGGGCGATGGCCTCGGCGCCGGAGGCGCATGCGCTGACCGGTGTGTGAGCACCGCCCCGTGCCTGCAACTCCATACTGACGACAGCCGCCGGGCCGTTGCTCATGAGCATGGTTACCGCCCTTGGGGAGACCCGCCGGGCTCCGGAGCGCTCCAGGACGTCGTCCTGCCCCAGCAACGTCAGTACTCCGCCGGTGCCGGTACCCATGACCACTGCCAATCGGCAGGAATCGACCTCGGGGCGGCCGGCGTCCGCCCATGCCTCCCTAGCGGCGATCAGGGCGACCTGCTCACACCGGTCCAGACGGCGAGCCTCCACGCGATCGAGTACGGCCGTCGGGTCCACCCGCAGCCGGGCCCCGATCCGCACCGGAAGCCGCTCGGTCCACTCCTCGTCGATCAGGGAGATCCCCGAGACGCCGGCCAGCAGCGCCGACCAGGTGCTGGGCACGTCGCCACCCAGGGGGGTCGTGGCGCCGAGCCCTGTCACGGCTATGTCCATCGGATGCTTCTCCTTGGGGAAGGCGGCGGGCGGGGGTGTCCGGTGGGTCGTGAGTCGGGAGACAGCCCGGCGAGGTGTCCAGGGTCAGGGCTGCGGCGTGCGGTCGGTGGCCAGGGGCGGCCGGGGTGTCGCGGCGGGCAGCCCCAGCAGCCGAGCGCGGATGGCAGCGGCGATCAGCCGGGGATGGAGCAGGCAGGTGGGCGGAGCCATGAGGTGGTAGACGCGGTCGAGCCCGCGTTGGGCACGGATGTCGCCATGGGTGGCGAGCCGGTCGATCTCCCCGGACCAGAGGCCGAACAGCCCCTCCACCACACCGGGCCGCCGGTCGGGCCCGAGGTGGCCGAGGTCCTCACCGGTGGCGATCGCCCAGGAGAGGTCGGCGGTACGGACCAGCCGGCGCAGCAGCCGGCGCTCCCAGCCGGTACCGGTACCCCGGGCCAGCGCCTGTCGCAGCTGCAGTGCCTGCAGAGCGGCCACCGTGATGCCCTGGCCGTACACGGGGTTGAACGCGCACAGACTGTCCCCGGTCACCAGCAGGCCGACGGGCCAGTGCGCGAGTCGTTCGTAGTGACGGCGCACATTGCCGGTGCGTCGGTGTACCGCCACCTCGGTCACGGGCCGGGCCCGGGCGACGAGATCGGCGAGTGCGGGGTCGCGCAACCGCTTCAGGAAGTCGTCGAAGCCCTCCGGATCCCGGGGCGGGCGGTGATCGCCGGCGCCCACAGCGGCCACCAGCCAACGGCCGCCCTCGACGGGCAGCGCCACTCCCCCGGCCGGAACCTGACGGGTCGGCAGCACGAGGATCCCCGCCGCACCGCCGAGGATGTCGGCCGGTGCGGCATATGCACGGCTGGCATATCCGAACCGGGCGTCGACCGTCGCGGTGGGCACCTGCCCGTAGCCGAGTTGGGCCAGCCACTGGGGCAGCCTGGACGCGCGACCGGACGCGTCCACCACGTGGTCGGCGGTCAAGGGCGGGCCGTCAGCGCGTTGGACGAGCCAGCCGTCTCCGGAAGGTTCGCGGGCCAGGCCGCTGACCCGGATCCCGGTCAGCATGCTCACCTCGGGGAGGGCCAGTACCCGCTGTCTGACGAGATGTTCCACCAACGGACGCGTGGCCGAGACCAGTTCGAAGGCCGGCGTGCCGAAGGGGGCCCAGCCTCGTTCGCCGAGCCAGGCGAGATTGCCGGTGTCCAGCGGGACACCGCCCGCCGCGACCAACTCCGCGCGCAGCCCAGGAAGCAACTCCTCGATCGCGCACAGGCCGCGGTGCAGCAGCACATGCGGCTGCCTGCCCTGCGGAACTCCGTTGCGCGGTGCGGGCAGCCGGGAACCGTCCCCGAGGCTCTGATCCGACTCCTGTTCGAGGATGGTGACCGTCCGGCCTGCCGCCCCGAGAACCGCCGCTGTCAGCAGACCGGCCATGCTCGCCCCGATGACAACGGTGCGGACCGCGCTCATGAGGTACGCACGATCCGGAAGAGCAGATGCCGCAGCTGCTTGAGCCACGGTAGCGGCACGTGACGCCACAGCGGTGCAGCGGCGGACAGTGGAATGCGTCCCCGGATCACCGCTCCGTAGTCGAGTGAAGCAGGGTGCGGAAAATATGCGGGCTTGCAGGCGACGATTTCTTTGAATCCCTTGTTGTAGTAGTAGCGCAACTGGGGGTCGCGGGGCATGCCGTGACGCCTCTCACGCATATACACGTCGACTGGGAGTTCAGGATTCCTTTTCCTCCATGCCCGAAGTCCCGGCATGGGTGAACCCAGATATATGTCACGCCATCCGTGCTTCAAGGCGTAGGGCCAGAAGAACTCGAAGACATCCGTCACGGAGTCAGCATCGAAGCTGGTCAGGCTGATTCCGAACAATGAGTTCCCTGTGTGTGGAGAATCTGACTCAGCGCGGGCGCAGCCGGCCCAGTCGGCTGCTGCACGTACCTGCGCGGCAGTGATCGGCTTCATGAAGAGCGAGGTCAGCGCTGCACCGCTGGACCGGTCGAAAGCACCCACACTGAGCTGGGGATACGCTTGTATTCGCGCTGCCAACTCAGGTCCGTCGGCTGCCTGCTGGCGGTCCCATTTGGTCTGCTCCAGGACCAGGAGTGCGGGTACGTCGTCCAGCCTCAGGAAACGCGTCTCTACGGAGTTGTCCGGGGACTCCAGGTCTGCTCCGGAACGGTCGTGAGGTGTTCGCACGGGAGGGAGCAGGGTCATTGTGCACTTCTCCGTCGGATCGGTTCTTCGGATGCCGGAATTATTAAGCCCAGCCACTCGCCCAGGGAAGACAAAAAGGTAGTCACATTGGGTTTGTACACCGTTTGTTAAGGCGTGGTTCATCCTCGAAATCTGCTCTTTACCGGCCATGTAAACCCGCATGTGACACCGGTTACATTTGTCGGCTCGCCGGCCGATCGAGAGTATTGTCCGAGCGGCGGTCGAACCGAGTCGCATTCCCTTGCGGTCGGATTTCGGTGCTACTCGCGTACACCCGCGGGTGTCGATTCCCCTCACTGCCGCAGGAAGCCGAATGACAACTGTGCCAAGCCCGGACATCCGACTGCTCATGGACCTCGAACCCGTGGCCGAGGCCGGTCTGAACCGGCATCTGGCCGGCGCGAAGGAGTGGTTCCCGCACGAGTACGTCCCCTGGAGTCGCGGCCGCGACTTCGACGGGGTGCTCTCCGGAGAACCCTGGGAGCCGGAACAGTCCATGCTGCCGGAAGCCGTACGCGTCTCGCTGGTCGTCAATCTGCTGACGGAGGACAACCTGCCGAGCTACCACCGGATCATCGCGGAGCACTTCGGCCACGACGGAGCCTGGGGCACGTGGGTGCATCGCTGGACGGCCGAGGAGGATCGTCACGGGCAGGTGATCCGGAACTATCTGCTGGCTTCCCGGGCCGTCGACCCGGTGGCTCTCGAACGCGCGCGGATGGCTCACATGGGCGGCGGGTTCGAGCTCCACCACTCCTCCGCGGCCGAGGTGATCGCGTACGTGTCCTTCCAGGAACTCGCCACCCGGGTGGCGCATCGCAACACGGGCAGGCTCTCCGGCGACCCTGTCTGTGAGCGGCTGCTGACCCGGGTCGCCCAGGACGAGAACCTGCACATGCTCTTCTACCGCGACCTGCTCGACGCGCTCTTCGAACTTGCCCCGGACGTCGCCATGCGCGCGGTCGCGAATGTCGTGACGGCGTTCCGGATGCCGGGCCACGGCATGGACGGCTTCGCCCGCAAGTCTGCGCAGATCGCCCTGGCCGGCATCTACGACCCCCAGCTGCACCACGACGACGTACTCCTCCCCGTGCTGCGCAGGCTGAACATCTTCGAACGCCCGCTGTCCGGCCCCGACGGCGAACGCGCCCGCGAGGAGCTCGCCGCGTACCTCGATGAACTCGACCGCACCGCACGGCGCTTCACGGAGCAACGCGACGCGATACGACAGCGCACCGCGCGCGGCGACCGACCCGCCGTTGCTGCCGCGCAGGGGGGCGGACCGACCCGGAAGGATCGATCCCAGTGACGTATGACATCGACCTCCCCCCTCTGCCGTCGGCCGCCGGCGACCCGGTGGTGGAGCTGCGTCGACGGGAGCCCGCGGTCTTCCGAGGGCTCGCCGCCGACTGGCCCGCCGTCGGCACCTGGACGCTCCCCTACATCGCCTCCCTCGACCCCTCACTGAGAGTCCGGCTCGTCCGCGGCAACCGCGAGAACACACATACGGCGTTCACCTGGACTGACCTGGGTACGTATGTGCGGCAACTGTCCGAGCCGCCCCAGCCGGACGGCGAACTGCTCTATCTCAAGGAGTTCGACCTGCTCAAGCAGTTCCCGGCACTGCAGGAGGGCCTGGGCCGCATGGACTTCCTGCCCGGCGGCGCGGTCACCTCCCGCAGCGCCTGGATCGGGCCCGCCCGGGCGCGCACGGGCCTGCATCAGGACCTGCTGGACAACTGCGCCGTGCAGATCACCGGAACGAAGCGTTTCCTCCTCGCACGCCCAGGGACGGTCGAACGTGCCGAGATGGTGTCCGCCAAGTACGACTCCTGGGCCCGCCTCTCGCGGGTGAGCTTCACGGAACTGGCGTCCGTGGCGGGCGCGGCGGCGAGCGAGGACTACTTCTTCATGGACCTGGAGCCGGGTGACGTGCTGTATGTGCCGGCCGGCTGGTGGCACGAGGTCGTGAACCTGAGCGCCGGCATCCTCCTGAGCGGGTTCTTCGGCTCCAGGACCCACGTCACCCGCTTGTGGACCCAGGTCACCCTGCGCGACACCCTGCACCGCGCCCGACTGCTCAACCGGGGCGACTGTACATGCCACACGGCCCGGTGAAATGCAGCCGGGCCGCACGACAGCGGATACCGCGCGGCGACTTGATCCGCTCCGGCACCCGGCGGAACGTCTGCGGCCTCGGTGAAATCTCGCATCGGCTACCGATCGCGGTGAGGGGGACGCGTGAGGATCGCCGGAAACAGACCTGTCGGGGCCGGTGACGTCGGGCTGGGGTGCCGGTCACGGAGGGCCGGTGGCAGCCCACGCGGGCCGGGGTGGCGAACTCCTGGGCCTGGGCCAAGGAGGAACTGCTCTTCGCCGACGGGTGGCTGACACTCGCAGGGCCGAACGGGTCAGGGAAGTCCTTGTCGGCATCGGTGATGCACCGGCGGCAGGTCGCGCAGGCGGAGGCCGCCGTCGCGCAGGCTCAGGAGGCAGCAGACGGGGCCCAATCGGCGGTCGTAGCGGCCTGGGAGCAGTGGCAGGGCCTGGTTCGGCGTGTGGCGGCATGACGCCGTCCTGATCGACGTCGGAATGGTGCCGGAGCCGGCCGGGGACGGGGTTACGGCCGACGCCGCACAGACAGTCGCGCATATCCAGCTGTCCTTGGAGCGGGCGCACGCAGCGGCCTCCGGACGGCTACAGCGTGCAGTGGACGCCACCGACCAAACGGCGGGACTCGCACAGGAGACGCTCCGCGACCTCGAACAGCAGCTGGAGCAGGCCCGACAGGTGGCGCCGGTGCCACCCGCACCGCTATGGCGCAGCCGGCAGCCCGTGGACGACACCCCGTTGTGGGCGCTGGTGGACTTCGCCGAACACCTGACGGGCGAGGCCAGAGATCGCCTCGAGGGTGCTCTGCTGGTCCAGTGGTCTGCTGGACACACTGGTCCGCGCCGACGGGCAGGCGGTGGCGCAAGATGTGACCCTGTGCCACGGGCTGCGGTGCCGTCGGGGACGAGTCTGGCGGAATTGCTTCGGCCCGACGCACAGGGCCGGATCGCCCCCGAGCGGGTCCACCAACTGCTGCGGTCGATTCCCCTGGCCCCCTCGGCGGGCGATCAGGTCACGATCGCGGTGGCGACCGCGGTCGCACCGGCCGGCTACCAGGCGCGGTTCATCGGGCGAAGTGCTCGCCAACGCGCCCAGCTCCAGCACGTAGCCGACCTGGAGCAGCAACTCGACCAGGCGCAGGAGGCATTGCACCGGGCATGCGAAAGGCTGCGCGCGCTCACGCCCGGGTCAGCGCCGCCGCGGTAGAACGGGACCGGTTCCCCTCCCCCGCCGGGTGGGAGCAGGCCCGCGAGAGGTGGCAGGGCCTTCTCCAGGCGCTGCAGGAGACCCACAACCGGTCCGCTCAGGACATCCGCCCGGCCGAGCGCGAGCTGGTGCAGGCACTGGACGCGGCCGCCGCACGGCGCCGCACCGCCCTTGAACTGCTGGCCCAGGAGGTACGGCACACCGAACAGTTGGCGGCCACTGCAGCGGGAGACGGCCGAAACCGCGGCCGCCAGCCACGCCAAGTGGGAGCAGGCAAAGGAAGCCCAAGCACAGGATGCCGAGTAGGCCGGTGCGTTGACGTGCTCGACACAAATCCGATGCGTGGTCACGGCGGTGACGGCGGCGCAGTTGGTGGGGCGGAGGTAGACGCCGTTAGCGGTACGGGTCCCCTGGAGCCTGTGCGAATCGCTCGGTCGATTCCGCCGAGGTGCGGGGCGGGGTCACGGTCGTGGTCACTGTCCTGCCTGCTTCCGGTAGTCCTGGATCTTGGCGGTCACCGCCTTCTCCGCCGCCTTCAGGGCGCTGTCGAAAGAGGTCTTGCCGCTGAACGCCTGCTGCATCGCGGGGACGACCTCGGCGCGTACGCCCGTCATCGTGTCGAGGACCGCACCGAGAACCAGAAGCGCCCAGCCCGACCGTCACCACACAGGCACCGAGACCTCCGGCGCTTGGCGCCTCCGGGTCGAGGATTCGCGTTCTCACCCTGTCCAAAGGCCGGGACTTCCTGCGAAGAACAAGGGATGGTTGCAGTCACCATGGTCAGGTCGGAAAGTATGTCGGTTGGTCACGTGTGAGTTGTCTGCCGTTGTTTCTAGCGTATCGGCCATGGAGAGTACACAGAGCTCAGTTCAGAGTGTGAGCCGGCTCCCAGGTCCGCGCGCTGTCGGCGACGCCCCGTCAGCCGGTGTCCGGTTTCTGGCCGGTCGGACGGCCCTGGTCACCGGCGCCGCCAGCGGGATCGGGCGGGCTTGTGCGACAGCTCTCGCACAAGCCGGAGCCGGGGTGTATGTGGTGGACCGGGCAGCTGACGGGGCCAAGAGCGTGGCGGAGGAGATCGGCGGCACCGCGTACGTGGTCGACCTCTCTCACCCCGCTGCGGTGGACTCCCTGCCGGATGACGCGGACATCGTGGTCAACAACGCCGGACTCCAGCACATCGCGCCCCTTCATGAGTTCCCGCCGGAACGGTTCGCCATGGTCCAACGGGTCATGGTGGAGGCCCCGTTCCGTATTCTGCGCCGGACGCTGCCGCACATGTACGCGAGCGGATGGGGTCGCGTGATCAACATCTCCTCGGTGCACGGCCTGCGGGCCAGCCCCTACAAGTCCGCCTATGTCGCCGCAAAGCACGCCTTGGAGGGCCTCAGCAAAGTGACCGCTCTGGAAGGCGCTCCTCATGGGGTGACGAGCAACTGCGTCAATCCCGGTTATGTCCGCACCCCTCTGGTCGAGGACCAGATCGCCGCCCAGGCCGTCGCCCATGGCATCTCCGCGGCGGACGTGGTGAAGTCGGTGATGTTGGAGCGCAGCGAGATCAAGCGGCTGATCGAGCCTGAAGAGGTAGCCGCAGCGGTCCTGTGGCTCTGCTCCCCGAACTCCGGCTACATCACCGGAGTCTCGCTTCCCGTGGACGGCGGCTGGACCGCCCGCTGACGGGCGCTCAGCCCACTCAAGGGGCAACGCACGCCGAACACCACGCATCGCAGCGCCGCCCTCCAGGCCCCCGTTTCATTCCTCGACGTTTCCGAGGCCCGGAGAACCCTCTACTCACCCACCTCCGAGACGGTGACACCATGTCAAACGCTCACAGCGTCGTGAACGGTCCTCTGAGTCCGACCGGACCCAAAACCTTGCGGAAGGTGGTCGCGGCCAGTCTCGTCGGGACCACCATCGAGTGGTACGACTATTTCCTCTACGGCTCGGCCGCCGCCCTGGTCTTTGGTCGCGTCTTCTTCCCTGACTCCGACCGGCTGACGGGCACTCTGCTCTCCTTTCTCACGTACGCCATCGGCTTCGCGGCCCGCCCGCTGGGCGCCCTCGTGTTCGGTCATTTCGGCGACCGTATAGGCCGCAAGAGGCTGCTGGTCGTCAGCCTGCTGATGATGGGCGGTGCCACCACCCTCATCGGCTGTGTCCCCGGCTACGACACCATCGGTGTCACGGCACCGATCCTGCTCACCGCGCTCCGCGTGATCCAGGGCTTCGCCCTCGGCGGCGAATGGGGAGGCGCGGTCCTGCTCGTCTCCGAACACGGGGACGCCAGGCGCCGCGGCTTCTGGGCTTCCTGGCCTCAGAACGGAGCCCCGGCGGGCAATCTGATCGCCGTCGGCGTCCTGTCCCTGATGACCACAATCCAGAGCGACGCGGCATTCCTGGCCTGGGGCTGGCGCATCCCCTTCCTCCTCTCCGCCGTACTGGTCGCAGTCGGCATGTGGATCCGACTGTCCGTCGATGAGTCCCCGATCTTCAAAGACGCTCTGGCGAAGGCCAAGGAGCGCAGGAGCGAACAGAAGGCCGAACAGCCTCCATTGCCAGCGGTGCTGCGTCACCACTGGCGCGACATCCTGGTGGCCATGGGAGCACGGATGGCGGAGAACATCTCCTACTACGTGATCACCACCTTCACCCTCGCCTACTGCGTGGAACACCTCGCGATCGAGAAGCAGGCCGCACTGAACGCCGTACTGATCGGCTCCGCGGTGCAGTTCTGCCTGATACCGCTGTTCGGCACTCTGTCGGACCGGATCGGCCGCAAGCCGGTGTACCTCGCGGGGGCGATCGGTGTGGGTGTCTGGGCGTGGGCCTTCTTCGCCCTGCTGGACACCAGATCCTTTCCGGCACTCGTACTCGCGGTCACCGTGGGCCTGGTCTTCCACAGTGCGATGTACGCCCCACAAGCGGCGTTCTTCTCCGAAATGTTCGCCACGCGCATGCGGTACTCCGGTGCCTCGATAGGTGCGCAGTTCGCCTCGGTGGCCGCAGGAGCTCCGGCCCCGCTGATCGCCACGGCGCTTCTGCAGTCCTACGGCACCTCCACCCCGATCTCGGTGTACGTCACCGCGGCTGTGGTGCTCACCGTGATCGCGCTGATAGCGGCGAAGGAGACGCGCGGCCGCGACCTGGCCGATATCACGGCCGAACCCGCGGCTGCGGCACAGCCGATCGCGGGCGACGCGGCCACCACGTCCCACTGAATGAGCCGCCCTGATGGGAAGCCGGTCCTCGGCTTCCCATCACCTTGCTCTCCGGCCAGATGGTGCCCCTCATGACTGAAAAGACCACATCCACCACCAGCCACGTACAACAACTGCTCGAACTTCTCGCCGAGGACGCCCCTGCCGACGCCTTCGCCGCCATCGCGTCCAAAGCCCGGGCCGGCGGCGTCGGCGCACAAGACCTCACGGAGATCGAGCAGGCGACCGAGACGGCCGTGCGCGTCCACCGGATCCTGCGCCAGCGCCGCCGCCGGGAACTGGAACTCACGGCGCTCTTCGACACGGCCGGCGACCTCGCCGCCCTTCGCGAGCTGGACGCGGTGCTCCAGTCCATCGTCCGCCGGGCCAGGATGCTGCTCGGCACCGACACCGCTTACCTGACTCTCCCCGACGAGGAGGCCGGGGACACCTACATGCGGGTCACCGACGGTTCCGTCTCCCCGCTCTTCCAGAACCTGCGGCTGCAACTCGGCGAAGGCCTCGGAGGACTCGTCGCCCAGACCGCGCGCCCCTACGTCACTCCCGACTACCGGACCGACCAGCGCTTCCGCCACACCGACAGCATCGACCGCGGCGTCCTGGACGAGGGTCTGGTCGCCATACTCGGTGTTCCGCTGCTACTCGGTGCCAGCAGCGGTCGTGGCGGCAAGGTCATCGGCGTGCTGTTCGCCGCCGACCGGGCTCCACGTTCTTTCAGTCCCGATGAAATGGCTCTGCTGTGCTCTCTTGCGGCACATGCCGCCATCGCCATCGACACGGCCAGGGCGATCTCCGACACTCGTACGGCCCTTGCCGAGCTGGCCGAGGCCAATGCCCTGATCCAGGCGCACTCGGCGGCGATGCAACGCGCCGCCGAGGCGCACGACCGCCTGACCGACCTGGTGTTGCGCGGCGGCGACGTCCTGGACGTGACCGCCGCCATCTCCGGCCTCCTGGACGGCGTTGTCACCATCCATGACCCGGACGGCCGTTCCCTTGCGCCCGTCGGCCGTGGCGAAGATATTTTCCCCGAGGACGCGGGAGACACCGACGCCCTGGTGAAGGCGGCCGAGAACTCCCGAACGGCTGCCCGCGCCGTGTGCCGGGACAATCGCTGGATCTGCGCCGTTCTCGCCGGCCAGGAAGTGCTGGGCAGCCTTGTCCTTCACAACCGCCCTCGCATCGAGGAATCCGACCGGCGTCTGTTCGAGCGCGCCAGCGTCGTCACCGCCCTGCTCCTGTTGCTCCGGCGCTCCGTGGCCGAGGCCGAGAACCGCGTCCGAGGTGAGCTGATCGTCGATCTGCTCGCCGCTCCCGACCGGGACCCGGCTGGACTGGCCCAGCGCAGCCGCCGTCTCGGCGTCGATCTGGACCGCCCCCACCTCGTCCTGGTGGCGGCAGGCACCACCGGTTCCCGTGAAAGGCTGGCCGGCGCCGTCATGCAGTACCTCTTCGGCAGCGACGGCATCAGCGCCGAGTACGCGGGCTCCCTGGTAATGCTGTCCCCCCACCGCGGCACGCCCCCCGGCGACGCGGCCAAGGCCGCCGCCGCACAGCTCACCCATCTCGTCGGGACACCGGTCACGGTGGCGGCCGCCGGCCCCGCCGCAGGACCACGGGCGATCGCGTCCGCCTACGCCGAATCGGTGCGCGGCTTGCAGGCCCTGCAAGCCCTCGGTCGCGACGGCGACGGAGCATGCGTCGCCGATCTCGGCTTCATCGGCGTACTCCTGGGTGACCGCCACGACGTGGCGGCGTATGTCACCAGCGCCCTGGGACCGCTGCTGAAGTACGACGCCCGGCGTGGCACGGATCTGGTCCACACCCTGGAGGCGTACTTCGCCTGTGGTGGCAGCC
Source organism: Streptomyces sp. NPDC001617 (assembly GCF_053596855.1). NCBI lineage: Bacteria > Bacillati > Actinomycetota > Actinomycetes > Kitasatosporales > Streptomycetaceae > Streptomyces > Streptomyces sp. NPDC001617. Next base: position 3,614 of record NZ_JBSFHA010000039.1, on the reverse strand, counting down.
TTACACGCGCCAAGGACGAACTGCACGTTCACGTCAACACCGTGGTGCAGCGTCTGGACCGTATCCGGATCCTGCTCGGCGAGGACTGGAACAGCCCGGAACGGGCGCTGGAGCTGCAACTGGCGCTCCGGCTGAACCAGTTGGCATGGGCCTAGAAACGACAAAGCCCTCATGGAAGGCAATCTCATGGACAAGATCGTGGACTCGGTTGCCCAGGCGGTGGCGGACATCCCCGACGGCTCGACACTCGCCGTGGGCGGCTTCGGCCTGTGCGGCATCCCCTCGACACTGATCGGCGCGCTGGCCGACGCCGGTACCTGTCGTCTGCGTGTGGTGTCCAACAATTGCGGCGTGGACGACTGGGGCCTGGGCCTGCTGCTGCGCGCCGACCGGATCACCCGGATGATCTCGTCCTATGTCGGCGAGAACAAGGAGTTCGCCCGCCGGTACCTGTCGGGCGAGCTGGAAGTGGAGTTGACTCCGCAAGGCACCCTTGCCGAGCGGTTGCGCGCGGGCGGCGCAGGTATCCCGGCCTTCTTCACCCCGGCCGGTGTGGGAACCCAGGTGGAGGAGGGGGGGCTGCCCTGGCGCTACGCGGCCGACGGTTCGATTGCCATTGCCTCTCCGCCCAAAGAGGTCAGGGAGTTCGGGGATCGCCGGTATCTGCTGGAGGAGGCCATCACCGCCGACTTCGCCCTCGTACGCGCTCAGGTCGCGGACCGGCATGGCAACCTCGTCTTCCACGCAGCCGCACGCAACTTCAATCCGCTGTGTGCGATGGCTGGCCGGATCACCGTGGCCGAGGCCGAACGCATCGTCGAGCCGGGCGAACTGCCGCCGGATGCCGTCCACCTGCCCGGCGTCTATGTGGACCGGGTGGTCGCCGCCGCCCCGTCCGACAGCCGCATCGAGCGCCGTACCGTCCGCCCCGACGCCACGAAGGAGAACTGACCGTGCCCCTCGACCGTGACCGGCTGGCCGCCCGTGCTGCCGCGGAACTGCGCGACGGCCAGTACGTGAATCTGGGCATCGGCCTGCCGACCCTGATCCCCAGCCATCTGCCCCCCGGGGTTCAGGTGGTGCTGCACTCGGAGAACGGCATCCTCGGTGTCGGTCCCTACCCCCATGATGGGGAGGAACACCCGGATCTGATCAACGCCGGCAAGGAAACGGTCACGGTCGTACCGGGCGCCGCCTACTTCGACTCGGCCTTCTCCTTCGGCATGATCCGGGCCGGCCGAATCGACGTGTCGGTCCTTGGTGCCATGCAGGTCTCGGCCTGCGGCGACCTCGCCAACTGGATGATTCCCGGCAAGATGGTCAAAGGCATGGGGGGAGCCATGGACCTGGTCCACGGAGCCCGTAGGCTCATCGTGGTCATGGAGCACAGCTCCAAGGACGGCTTTCCGAAGATCGTCGAGGAGCTCACCCTCCCCGCCACAGGCCGCCGTGTGGTCAACCGCATCGTCACCGATCTGGCCGTGATCGACGTCACCCCGGAAGGCCTCCGCCTGATCGAGGTGGCTCCGGGCATGACGCCCGACGCGGTCCAGGCCGCGACCGGCGCCAAGCTGCTCGTGCCCGAGGCTTTCGGCGGCCGATGAGCACCACGCTTACGGATCCTGCACTCTGACGTGCGAATAGGCGCGGGGCAAGGCGGTGGTAGGCGGCTCTGAGCGCCCGGTGACCATGATGATCGCCGGGCGCTCGGACGCTGGGACGCTGGGAGTCAGCCTGCGTCCGCAATCAGGTTTCGAGAGGCCCGTCCGTCGAAGGACACACCGGCTCGGTGTGCGCCGTGGCGACCACGACGCCCGCTCGTCGCCATCACCCGAGGGAGCCGGGGTCGAGGTCCGTCGCATGTCGCGGCGTCACCGTCGACACCATGGGTGCGCGAGCCACTTCGGGCACCGCGGTCCTGGCTGTCCCCCACATGTCGCGGGTGAACCGACCGGTCGTACGTTCGGCTTCCAGCAAGTCGGTACGACAGCGGGCCCGGAGGCGTGACGGAGCCGGGCGAGACGGGATCGCCGAGCGCCGCGCCGGCGCTCTCCCCGCTTCCCCCACCACACATCGGAGTCGCACCATGCCTCACCTCACCTGGCGAGTATTCTTCCGACGAGCAGTACTGGCGACCGTATTGAGCGCCCTTGCCGCGGCCCTGACCGCCGTCACTCCCCTCGCATCGAGCGCGGCGGCCGCAGGCACCCTCCAGCAGGTCACCGACTTCGGCTCGAACCCCGGCAATCTGGCGATGTACGAGTACGCGCCGACCGACCTGGCCACCCACGCACCGCTGGTCGTCGCTCTGCACGGCTGCACCCAGTCGGCAAGCGACTACCACGCGAACTCCGGCTGGCAGAAGTTCGCCGACCAGTGGGGCTTCGCCGTGATCTATCCGCAGACCAGTTCGGCCAACAACGTCCTGTCCTGCTTCAGCTGGTTCGACTCGACCAAGGACACCCGGGGCAGGGGCGAGGCCGCCTCGATCATGCAGATGGTCGACACCGCAGTGGCGCAGTACGGCTCGGACCGCAGCCGCATCTTCGTCACCGGCCTGTCCGCCGGCGGCGGCATGACCGCGGACCTGCTCGCCGACTACCCCGACGTTTTCGCCGGCGGCTCGGTCGACTCCGGCATCCCCGCGCAGTGCGCCACCGCGCAGTCGGCCGCCTCCGGCTGCCAGTACACCAATCAGAACCTCACCCCGAAGCAGTGGGGCGACAAGGTCCGCAGTTCCTACCCCGGGTACACCGGCCCATGGCCGCGTGTCGCCGTCTGGCAGGGGTCGTCCGACACCACCGTCATCCCGGCCAACGGCACCGAGTTGCGCGACCAGTGGACCGACGTCTGGGGCATCGGCCAGTCGGCCTCCAGCACCGAGAACCTGACCGGCGGCACCACCGAGAGCATCTACGACGACAGCACCGGCAAGCCCGCCGTCGCCTTGTTCTCGGTCTCCGGTATGGCGCACGGCCTCGCGGTGAACCCCGGTTCGGGCGGCGACCAGTGCGGCGGTACCGGGACTTACTACCTCGACTACATCTGCTCCAGCTACTACACCGCGAAGTTCTGGGGCCTGGACGGCAGCGGCGGCCAGGGCACCGGTTCCCTGCCCGCGCCGTCCGGCCTCACGGTGACCGGCACCACAGACACCAACGCCTCCCTGTCTTGGAACCCCGTCAGCGGCGCCGCCTCGTACAGCGTCTACCGCGACGGTAGGAAGGTCGGCTCCGCGACGGCCACCGCGTACACCGACACCGGCCTGTCCGCCGGCACCGCCTACAGCTACACCGTCGCCGCGGTCGACTCCTCCGGCGCCGCCGGCGCCTCGTCCGCGCCGACCACCGCGACGACGACAGGCGCCCCGCCCAAGTGCTACACCGGCAGCAATTACGCACAGGTACAGGCCGGGCGAGCGCACCAGAGCGGCGGTTACGCCTACGCCGACGGCTCGAACCAGAACATGGGCCTGTACAACGTCGCCGTCACGCACACACTCCAGGAAACCTCACCGGGCTACTTCGTCATCGCCGACTCCGGCTGCTGAACCGACGACAGCCACGCGGCCCGCGCCGGACTGGTCCGGCGCGGGGCGCGGGGGTTGCTCCAGA